>NZ_CAWPAV010000029.1:0-101519 GCF_963885725.1 Proteus sp. G4380 | reverse complement strand
CAAGCCTTTTATTTTTTATATTAATAAATAAGTGGGGTACTAACCATCAATCCCTTTCTTAGCCAAGAACTCATCATAAGTGCCTTGGAAATTAGTCACTTTTTCAGGCGTAATTTCAATAATTCGGTTAGCCAATGAGCTGACAAATTCACGATCGTGAGAAACAAAAATTAACGTCCCTTGATAGAGTTCTAACGCCATATTCAGTGACTCAATAGATTCCATATCTAAGTGGTTGGTAGGTTCATCCATAATCAGAACGTTTGGTTTTTGCATCATTAATTTACCAAACAGCATTCTGCCTTTTTCACCACCAGATAATACTTTGACTGATTTTTTAATATCATCTTGTGAGAAAAGAAGGCGACCCAATACACTACGCACCGACTGTTCATCATCTTCTGGCTTCATCCATAAACTCATCCAATCGAAAACGGTCATATCAACTTCAAAATCAGTGGCATGATCTTGTGCATAATAACCTATAGTGGCATTTTCAGACCATTTAACGCGTCCATTATCAGGCGTTAATTCACCCACTAATGTTTTGATCATGGTTGATTTACCCACACCATTGGTGCCTAAAATCGCCACTTTTTCGCCCACTTCCAGCATCATATTTACGTCTTTAAATAAAGGCGCATTTGCTTCATAACCTTTAGCAATATTCTCTACTTCTAAGGCATTACGGAATAATTTCTTCTCTTGCTCAAAACGAATAAAGGGATTTTGTCGGCTAGAAGCTTTGACTTCGGTTAATTGAATTTTTTCAATTTGTTTTGCACGCGAAGTAGCTTGACGAGATTTTGATGCATTAGCACTAAAGCGGCTAACAAAGGATTGTAATTCACTAATTTGTGCTTTTTTCTTTGCATTATCAGCGAGTAAACGTTCACGCGCTTGTGTTGCCGCTAACATATACTCATCATAATTACCTGGGTGAACTGTTAGTCCACCATAGTCAAGATCGGCCATATGAGTACACACCATATTTAAAAAATGGCGGTCATGGGAAATGATGATCATAGTGCTATTACGTTCATTTAATGTTTGTTCTAGCCAGCGGATCGTATCAATATCTAAGTTATTCGTCGGTTCATCAAGTAATAAGATGTCAGGATCAGCGAATAGGGCTTGTGCAAGGAGCACACGTAGTTTCCATCCTGGCGCCACTTCACTCATTGGGCCATTATGTTGCTCAAGTGGAATACCAACGTTTAATAATAATTCACCGGCACGTGATTCAACGGTGTAACCGTCCATTTCACCGAATTTCACTTCAAGATCGGCAACACGTAAACCCTCTTCTTCGCTCATTTCCGGTAAGCTATAAATACGTTCACGCTCTTGTTTAATTTCCCATAACTCAGCGTGCCCCATAATTACCGTATCAAGCACGGTAAACTCTTCATAAGCAAACTGATCTTGTTTTAGCTTACCCAAACGCTCATTAGGATCAAGGAATACGTTACCGCTAGTAGGCGCGAGATCACCACCGAGAATTTTCATAAAGGTGGATTTACCGCTGCCGTTAGCACCGATTAAACCATAGCGATTACCGCCACCAAACTTAACAGAAATGTTTTCAAACAGTGGCTTCGAACCAAACTGCATAGTGATATTATTACTTATTAACAAGACGAATACTCATGATTAGTGAATGATAAAGATAATGGGGCGGCATTATGCCATAAACTTACCCCATTAAGACAGTGGAGTAAGGTTAGCCGATGACTTATTTTACGATATCATGCACTTTAACGCGTTAATCACTTAACACTTAACTCAAAAAGACTATGTGATTTATCTGCTTTAAATAACGATATGAGTGGGAATGTGTTATTTTAATAGGATTAATTTTCAAAAAGAAACAATCAAAGAGAGTTACTATGCCGATATGGGTTGATGCTGATGCCTGTCCTAAAGTTATTAAAGAGATACTTTATCGGGCAGCTGATAGAGAAAAAGTGGTGATCACTTTTGTGGCAAATCAGCGATTAAGTATACCCGCATCGCCTTATTTACGCACATTGCAGGTTTCTGCAGGTTTTGATGTGGCTGATAATGAAATTGTACAACGTGCAAACCAAGATGATTTGGTGATCACTGCCGATATTCCTTTAGCGGCTGAAGTGATCGAAAAAGGGGCTATTGCACTCAATCCTCGAGGTGAACGTTATACAGAGTCAACAATCCGCGAACGATTAAATATTCGTGATTTTATGGATACGATGAGAGCAAGTGGCATTCAAACAGGAGGACCAGCAAGTTTATCACAGCGCGACCGGCAACTTTTTGCTAATGAGTTGGATAAATGGTTACTACAGCAAAAACGTAAAAAATAATAAATTATCAATAAAATAATAAACTTTTGAATATTCTTACCATCCGAGAGGTAGTTATGTCATTTACTAAATCAATGCTTGCACTCGCTGTTATGGCGGTTTCTTTTACTAGTCACGCAGCCAAACAGGCTGATTTAATGATTGTCGATGGCACAGTGTTAACAATGGACGCACAAAATCAGGTTATCGAACAAGGAACGGTTGTTGTAAAAGAAAATAAAATTATCGCCGTTGGGGGGCCTGAGTTAACACAAGAATACCAAGCCAACAAAGTGTTAGATGTGGATGGTGATATCGTGATGCCAGGATTAATTAATACCCACACACATGCATCAATGACGGTTTTTCGCTCTTTAGCCGATGACGTGCCAGACCGATTACATCGTTATATTTTCCCTTTAGAAAATAAAATGGTGTCTCGCGATATGGTTCGCGTGGGAGCAAACCTCGCCAATGTTGAAATGGTAAAAGGGGGAGTAACTACCTATGTTGATATGTATTATTTTGAAGATGAAGTCGCTAAAACGGTTGATAAGATGGGAAATAGAGCCATCTTAGGTGAATCAGTGATTAATTTTCCGGTGGCTGATGCACAAACCCCTGAAGAAGGCATTCAATATGCTGTCAATTTTATTAATGAATATAAAGATCACCCGCGCATTATTCCTGCCTTTGCACCTCATGCACCTTATACCAATACCACAGAGAACCTGCAAAAAATTGCTAAACTCTCGGTAGAACTTGATGCCCCCGTGATGATCCATTTAGCAGAAACCGATAGAGAGAAAGAAGAAATTGCAAAACGAACCGATGGTAAAAGCCCAGTTCAATATATGGCAGATATTGGCGCTTTAAATAATAAAATCATTGCCGCTCATGCGATTATGGTTGATGAGCAAGATATTGATTTATTAAAGAAATATGATGTAGGTGTGGCTCATAATATTAGTGCTAATACCAAATCAGCCAAAGGTGTTTCGCCCGTTGTTGCCATGCTAGAGAAAGGTGTTCGTGTTGGTTTAGGGACTGATGGGCCAATGTCGAGCAATACACTCACAACGATGAATGAGTTAAATTTAGTAGGCAAAATTCATAAATTAGAGAATAAAGATCGCGCCGCAATGCCACCATTAACCGTTGTTGAAATGGCAACAATAGGCTCAGCCAAGGCATTACATATGGAAGATAAATTAGGCTCTTTAGAATCGGGAAAACTTGCTGATATTATTGTTGTTGATACTAAAGCACCTAATATGGTGCCTATGTATAGCCCATATGCAGCATTAGTTTATGGTGCGAATGGAAGTAATGTTCGTCATACCATTGTAGATGGTAAAATTTTGATGGAAGATCGCCAACTGTTAACCGTAGATGAACAAGCGATTATCAGTGAAGCTCAAAACTTTGCGAATAAAGTACGCCAAACCGTTGTTGATAGTGGTGAAGTCGTTAAATAGATTATAGTAATATAGTGTTAATAAGTTTATAAAAGGTGATTTGGTATCAAATCACCTTTTTTATTTTAAACTATCAGATATAGGAGGTTTGTTGGTTAATACTTTTTCTTATTGTATTTCTTAGCCATATAATTTTTGTATTATGGCTATTACGCTTATGCCATAACAAAACAAAAGGTAGATGAAGCTGGTCTAAAAACACAGGGGGGAGAGGTATAGGTAATGTTACAATATCAGGAAAATGTGTTTTCACATAATAACGACAATATCCTGGTGCACAAGTAATTAATTGATGGTCAGGTTGAGATATCATAAAAAGAGATTGCTCAAAAGAAGTATAAGTAATTGCTATCTGACGACTTTTGTTCATTTCTTTTAAGATATTATCTAAAGCCCAATGACTTTGTTTGTCATATTCTGTACTCACCTGAGAAAAAGATAAAAAATTATTAAGATCCCACTTCATTTTCATTAACGGATGATTTTTGTGTAGATAAACGAGTGGGATATCATCAAATAATATTTCATAATCAATCACATCAGGAAGTAGCTCTAGTAACTCTTTTGAGCGTGAATAGTATTCTCGTCCAACAAGCCCAATATCAACTTCTCCATCAATAATATTAGAAAGGGAATTATATTCCCAATTTTTTATCTGAAGTGTGGATTTTGGGTAATGAGATAATATTTGTTGTGGTAAAGAAGGTAACATGACCTGATGTAACGGTGTTTCTAAAACTAAATTAAATTTAAGTCCAACAGGAACTTCTGTATTACGTTTATTGGCTATATGGTGGCTAATATTAATAAAATCAGATAAAGAATCTTCAATACTTAACGATAATGGTGTTGGGATCAACCCTTGTGGACTACGGATAAAAAGAGGATCATCAAACCATATCCTTAATTTGGCTAATGCTTTACTCACAGCAGAAGGAGAAATGGATAACCACTTAGCGGCCAAGGTGACACTGCGCTCCTGTAAAAGAATTTGAAATATGACTAACAAATTCAAATCAATTCTATGTAATGGTTTGTTAGACATTATATTTAACCTTTTTTTGTTCTGTGAACCGAGGAAAGCATAGAAAAAGAGTACCTACAATACAACTGATAAATAAAATAACCACCAACATATTTATTGAGGATACTTCAATCCACCCCATTACCCAAATATAAAGTGAAGAAAAACTTAATTGTGAAATACCCAGCACAGAGCTCGCAACGCCGGCTCGTTGGCTAAATGGAGAAAGTGCTTGGCTCATAATAATCCCAAATAATAACGCAAATCCTGAGCCGCATAATGCAAAGGTAATAAAAAACCAACGAATGTCACTCTTTTTCCCTATAAAAAGGAAAATAATACCTATTCCAAAACATATAAACCCTACTGATAAAATATGCTTATAGCGGTATTTCATTAATATTTTTGGCATTAAAAAAGAAATGGTCATACTTATCATTGCTAATGATGTCATTAATATTGAATACTCTCCTGTTGAATAATTCATTTGTTGCATCACTACAATAGGGGAAATATTGACATAAGTAAGAATAACGGCCATTCCTAAGCATGAAATAAGTAAACGACTTAAAAAATAGCGAGTGAAAAAAGAGTCTGTTGTTGGTTTTATTACAGATAGATTTACTTTTTTATTTTTAATTTCTTTTTTATGGTAGGTCTCTTTTATCCCCAAAAAACAAAAGATAAAAACCAATAGGGAATAAGCCCCCATAAGATAGAACATCATTGACCATTCACAATATAATAAAATAATAAAGCCTAGAACAGGAGCTAATACCGGAATAATGCAAGTAATACCATTTATCATAGAAAGTACTTTAGCACGTTGTTGTTCTGTTAATGTGTCTCTTAATATCGCAAAAGTAACAACGTAACAAAAACCTGACCCACTACCTTGAAAAAATCGTGAAATCAAGAACTGTTTTTCCGTTATCGAAAGCCCAGCACTTAATGACGCTAAGAAAAAAATCAGAGTACCAAATAAAATAACAGGCTTACGACCTAAATTGTCACTGCACCATCCAGCAATTAACATGGATGACACCATTCCCATCAAATAAATTGAAAATGCATGGTGCAATGTCACTTCAGAAGCATTTAAATCGCTAGCAATTGCTGTTAATCCAGTTAAGTATAGATCAACACCAAGAGGATAAATCAATACTAAAAAAAAACTAAAAATAACATATTTAGTCATAAACCACCTCGTTTTAGAAAGTGGCATTCTAGTAACTAAAAAAAATAAAACCTAATGATAAAAGAGCAATCGCTTATTTCCATAATGGAAATAAGCATGCTTTTAGTTTTTATATCCTTTATTTTCTACTTATCTTTAGGGATATATACTAAAATTCGATTTATTTTTTATCCTATTTTCTTGCGTGGGAGTTAATGGTTAGCAAACCATTGTTCAACTTCTTCATAGCTACCCGTATAGATAATTCTATCTTGTTTTTTACTTAACTGGTAACGATACATAGGATCGTAATATTCTTTTAGTAAAGGCGATAACCATGAAAAATGCACTTCTGTATTCGCACTTATTTTTTGTGCGGCTAAAGCATTATCAAGTAATTGAGTTAACTCCGCGGCTCTTTGAGCACCTAATCGACGTCGAATAGCATACAATCCATGATGCAAATAATCACTGTATTCTTGCCAACCTTTTTCTTCACCATACGCTTCAATAAAGTCATGAGTCATACGATCAAAATATTCTTCTTTGAGTCTTGCCATACGCCGCTCAAATGGATCATCCACCACAACCAAATGGGCTGTTGCCATTTGTATACGCAAACTTTCCGGTAAACCATTAGCACCTATAGCACGGCCTTCGTCTTCGAGTACCCAACGCGAATGATAAGGGGATTTTTTTAACATATCGACAGCAAGGTAGTTTTCGAAAGTCGCTTGAGCAAACTGAGCCTCAACAGTGCGACCAAATGAGGAGCCTCGATGATGAGCGAATCCTTCTAAATCAATTCCCTCTGGTAAAGAGCGTACTAAGGTTGTTTTACCATTACCTGTACAACCACCAATTAAGATAATAGGGCGTTGTACTAGCTCATTGGTCATTTCGATCGTCGCTTGTCTTAACGCTTTATATCCACCTTCAATTAAAGGATAATCGATGCCTATTTCAGCTAACCATTTTTGAACAATGTGTGAACGCATACCGCCACGAGCACAGCAAATAAATCCGGAAGGAAAACGCTCGCAAGCCTCGCGCCAAGCAGCAACACGATGTGCTTTTATCTCGCCTTTAACTAATTGATGCCCCAACTCTACCGCTTTTTGAGAGCCATGTTGTTTGTAGCAAGTCCCTACAGCCGCACGCTCTTCATTATTCATTAAAGGTAGATTTATTGCGTTGGGCATCGCTCCTTGATTGAATTCTATTGGCGCACGAACATCAATAATCGGTGTTTCATTGGCAAGGAGTCGGCGTATATTTTGAGCAGAAAGCGTTGATTCCATAATAAAAACTATAATATCTAAACAGGCAGAAAGATTGTCTACTATACTCTTAAAATTACCTAATAGCACACACAGAGCACGTTTTTGTGAGTAATAAAATCAAACTCTATTTAACCAGCACTGCGGCATTATTTTGAAAAGCGTATTTAAAATAAAGAAAATTGAATTGATCATAAATAATTCAACTACAATAACCTTATGCTATTTTTAGCAAAATAATATAAGTCACTTTATTACAACTAAAAATATTATAGTATTGATAGCTATGAATGGATTTAATCATAAAATGATAGGTGCATTACCTTGAACTTAATAAAAAAACATCATCGAATTATCAGCTTAACTGTGATGACTGTATTGTTGACGGGCTGTTCACAAGGGCATTCTCCTTTTATTCCTATGCTAGGTGCTTATTTTCCCTATTGGATGTTATGTACATTTATTGGCCTATTAGGTGCTTTTTGTCTACGGGTTTTACTTATCTACTGGGGAATTGATGATAAATTGCCAGTACCTTTGTTATTTTATTTTGCGATTATGCTATCAATTTCTTTAACTATCTCCTTACTTTATTTTACTTATTAAACTATGGATAAAAAAATTAAAAAAAGCCTAGCACGCGTGATCACCATTATTGTTTTTTTGATAACGCTCATTTTATTATGGCAAAGTATTCATATATCGGCATTAAATCCTCTTAGTGAAGATGCCATCATTGATGCAAATAAAATTAATATCTCAGCCTCGGTGCCTGGACGCATTGCTGCTGTTTATGTCAAAGAAAATAGTAAAGTCAAAAAAGGCGATTTACTGTTTACACTTGATCCCACAATGTACGCACTCAGGGTAGAGCAAGCAAAAGAGCAACTACAGATTGCACAAGCGACATTAAGCAATAAGCAACGTATTATTATTGCGGAAACATCCAATTCAGAAGTGGCACAAGAGCAAATAAAACGTGCGCAGGTCAATTTATCATTAGCCACACAATCATTAAATCGATTAGAACCTTTATTAGCAAAAGGCTTTGTCACAGCACAACAAGTCGATGATGCTCGGACGTTAAAACATGATGCTGAAGTGACATTAAAACAAGCACAGAAACAGAATGTGGCATCTGAAGCACTTATTAATAATACCGATTCAGAAGAAGCATTAGTCAAATCATTAAAAACATCGCTTGCCATGGCAGAGTGGGAGTTAAGTAATACTGAGGTAAGGGCGCCAAGTAATGGATATATTGCCGGGGTCGTTTTATCTCCCGGTGAATTTATTTTATCAGGGCAATCTGTTTTTACCTTAATTGACTCTGATACTTGGTTTGCTTCGGCCTATTTTAAAGAGACGGATTTAAATAATATAAAAATTGGTAGCTGTGTGGTGATTTACTCCATGATTGATAATCAACACCCCATTAAAGGTAAAGTTGAAGGGATTAGTCGGGGAGTCATGTCGACCGACCTGATTAATATTCCAAGAGACTTACCTTATGTACCTAAATCATTAAATTGGGTACGGGTTGAGCAGCGTTTTCCTGTCAAAGTCATTATTACTGAACCACCAGAAGCACTCATGCGCATCGGTGCCACTGCTACTGTAAATATTGTACCTAACGATGATGACTGTTAAATCTTCGCTGATAGCAAAACAAGTCAAACAAGATTTATTACCTTTTGACTATCGGTTCGCCACTACGTGGCGCATAGCGTTACTGTGTGCCTTAATGGCCGTGATCGCTATGGTTTATGAAATCCCTGAATCAGCAATCAGCTGTTATTTAATTATCTATTTGATTAAAGCGGATGCAGTACAAAATATATTACTCTCCCTTGGGGTCATTATTTTATGCTCCATTGTGGTTGGTGTGGCGTTAGTACTGTTTAATCTCACTATTCAAAATATTATTTTACGCTTCTTTTTTATGGCTTTTTTCTCAGCCATTTTTATGTATTTAGCTTCAGCAAGTAGTCTTGGTGATATAGGCAATTTAGTTGCTTTGGTGATCGCCTTTTTAATGACGCTAATTGAAGATATCCCATTTGGTGATGCTGCAACCAGAGGATTGCTTTATGCGTTATTAATGGCCGTTTCGCCGATGCTATTGGTGATTATATTCAATTATTTTTTTGGTATTAGCCCACGGAAATTACTGCTTAATAAAATTTCAACGCGCTTTATGGCAGCCCATGATTTTTTCTTAGGGAAAAAAACTAACCAGATAACGCTGAGTGAAATACTAGGAACACAAGCAGAATGCCAACGTTATTTGATGGTTATGAAAATCCTTTATCTATTAGGTAAAGAAGATATCCAATGGTTAGAAAACATGGTTGATAACTCCTATGCAATATTAGTTATGTCAATAACAATGGATGACAATACCTCAACATCGTTACGTTTTATGTTAGCGAAAAGATGTAAATATATTGCGGACTGTTTTGCCAACCACTCGTTAGATAACATTAAAGATAGTGTGCAACGTCTTCAGCCAATAAATAGAATCGCTTTATTGGCTAAATTTAATACTATTTTGCTAACAAAACGAACCACTAAACCCATTAAAAAAGCCACACCCTTTTTTGTAAGCGATGCATTTAGTAATCCTAATCATAAATACTTCGCTATTAAAACAACTCTTGCCGCTATTTTATGTTATTTGTTTTATGATTATTTTAAATGGCAAGGTATCCATACAGCGATGATCACTTGCTATGTGGTTGCACTTACTTCAGTGGGCGAAACGGTTCATAAACTTACACTAAGAATAATAGGGTGTCTGATTGGCGCATTAATTGGCATGATCTCACTGCTTTATATTATTCCTAATATTTCTGATATTTTTCAGTTGATGGTATTGATCTTCTTCTGTCTTTTACCTGCAGCCTGGGTTGCCGCCGGTAATGAACGTATCTCTTATGCTGGCGTACAAGTAGGTTTAGCCTTTTTGCTAACGACACTACATGGCTTTAAACCGAGTTTTGATATGGATGTGGTTTCCGACCGTATTTTGGGTATTTTATTAGGCAATATTGTTATGTATGTCATTTTTACTCGAGTCTGGCCCGCGAGTATCGTCAATACAATATACAAACAGCTCGCCACGATTTTAGATGACTATACAAAGTTAAGATGCTCTGCCAATAAAAGTGAGTGTTTAGATTTAGTCGCCTCTATTAATGAGACTATTGCACAATCTAAAGATAATATTGATTTACTGCTGTTTGAGAGAAAAGATAAAGAAAGAAACAAAGTATTCACCTTGTTTTTTAAACAGTCATTAAGCAAGATTTCTTACATCAGTCGTCATAGTTATGCTGATAGGTTTATTTTTGATGATAATGGTGAGTATTCCGATACACTGCCTTTATCTCCAGATGATTTTAAGAAAAATGTCTTAACTGAAGAAATAAAAATGTTGCCCATCAATGAAAGAGAACAAGTATTTAAACAGTTAATAAGAGAAAATAGATGATGATAAAATCGGCCATTAATCATAAAAAATATATTCTATCATCGTGGTTAAGTTTATTACTTGTTGGATGTATTGATACTAGCGATTATGGGAAATACTCAGCACAACAACCGATGCCTTATAATAATACAAACTATATGGCAGCTTCTGAGCAATACCTCGCCACACCTCAGCAAGAGCAAACCACTAAAACGAGCTATGGATTGGCCGAGCTTATCGATCTTGGTCAGCAAAATAATCCTGAAACACGGATTGCTTGGTTATTAGCGAAAAAATCAGCCACCGATATTGGTATGGTAGAAAGCACTTATTTGCCGATTATTACCGCAACGGCATTGGCAGGCTATCAAAGAGGAAAAGTAGATTTACCCGCCAATCCAATTGTTGATGATATTAAAACATCAAACAGTGCTTTTATTCCAGCGTTAACCTTTAGATGGCTTATTTTTGACTTCGGCAAACGAGGAGCTTTAGCCGATGCCGCTAAACATGCTTCTTTGGCAACAAACCTTAATTTTAATCTGATGCATCAAAAAATAATTCATGATGTTTCTGTTGCCTATTTTAGTTATGGTGCGGCCCTTAAAAAAGTCACTCTTACCCAAGAGGCACTGCAAAGAAGCAAAGATATTTTATATGCCATAGAGCAAAAACGTGCGCGGGGATTAGCAACCGTATTAGATGTTGCTTTAGCCAAACAACAAGTTGCCCAAGTAGAATTACAACATGTGTTAGCTAAAGGTCATGAAAAAGATCAGTATCAGTTATTACTGTCTGCAATAGGTGTCTCTCCCTTTGAAAAGGTAAAAGTGAATTATGATAATGACGCGCGCTTACCTGATGATATTTCCCCATTGACTCACGATGTGATAAAAAAAGCGTTATCACAACGCCCTGATATTTTAGCTCACTATGAATTAGAGCAAGCGGCATTAAAAACGGCACGCTCTGTTGAATCTGACTATTTTCCTAAAGTGTATCTCGCCGGTGCTCTTGCTGGTGGTTCGGGGCATTTTGATGTTCAGGGGTTACCTGAAATTAGCCAACGAACTTCATCGTCGAATATTTTAATTGGCGTGAGTATTCCCTTATATGAAGGGGGCATGCGTCAGTCGCGAATGAGCAATGCTCAATCAGATATCCAATTAGCACAAGAAAATTTGCGCAAAAGTCAAGATACGGCAATCAAAGAGATCTCTCTCAGTGAGAATGCGTTAAGATCGGCCCTTGAAGCAAACAAAGCGGCTAAAAATCTCGTTGATACCGCACAATTAAGTTATACCGCCAGTGTCGATTTTTTTAACAATGGATTAGGTACAGTAACGGAGATTAATACTGCAGAAATTGCACTATTAAATGCGCAACTCTCACATATAGATGCTTATACAGGTTCATTAATTGCCGCAGTAGATTTAGCCTTTGCTTTAGGGGATATTGATCAGGGCTTACCTAATATACACCTTGATAAATAGAGATAATCACCTTATAAAAAGGGCTGCCTATCAAATAATAAAGCAATAGAGACTTTTGTGATCTTTGAAATCGCCAGAACAATAATACATTATGGTTTACATTTTTTAGCGCCAATAGCACTCGCTTATCTATTTTGGGGTAAAAACTGGCGGCTTGCTGCGCTTCTTATGATGAGTACGATGGCAATAGACATTGACCATTTGTTTGCAACGCCAATCTTTGATCCCAATCGTTGCAGTGTTGGTTTTCATCCATTGCATACTCTATGGGCTGCCATTGTCTATATCGTTTTATGGTTTATTCCTTCTTGGAAATGGAAAGCCATTGCCGTTGGGTGCTTATTTCATCTATTAACCGATTCTGTTGATTGTTATTTAGGTGGTTTAAAACCTGATATGGCTATAACAATAAGCTGTAATAAACTTTATTCGCCAAAAACGCCATTCGAATATTAAAAGACAAAACACCACAATCTGGTAGTAATTACAATAAGCTTGATGTAGAGTGCTCAGTCTTTTTTTTAACGAAGTCTAGCTGGGAGGCGATATGTTTATTGGCTTTGACTATGGAACATCAAATTGTTCTGTGGCAATAATGAAAGAGGGGAAACCAACGCTATTACCTTTAGAAGGTGAGAATGTTTATATTCCATCTACTCTTTGTGCGCCAACCCGTGAATCTGTTTCCGAACATTTATTTCGCCACTTAAATATTAAACCTACCAACTCTATTGGCGAACAACTATTAAGAAAATCAATCGCGTTTAATCGTGATGAAGATATTGAATTAGTGCCTGAGGATATTGTTTTCGGTCAGGCAGCATTAAGTTTGTATCTAAAAGATCCCCGTGATGTTTATTACGTCAAATCGCCTAAATCTTTTCTTGGTGCCTCAGGTTTACATGAGATACAAATCAGCTTTTTTGAAGATTTAGTGTGCGCCATGATGGCCAATATAAAACAACAAGCGGAAAAAAGCACCCAAGCAACCATTACTGATGCCATGATTGGTAAACCTATTAATTTTAATGGGTTAGGGGGAGAGGCTGCCAATAAGCAAGCCGAGCGTATTTTAATTAATGCAGCTAAACGGGCCGGCTTTAAACAGGTTTTATTTGAATTTGAACCAGTAGCCGCAGGTTTAGAATATGAATCCACATTAACCAAAGACCAAACAGTCTTGGTAGTTGATATTGGTGGTGGTACAACGGACTGCTCATTGATTCAAATGGGCCCTAGCTATCGGGGTAAAACCGATCGTGCCAGTACACTATTAGCGCATAGTGGACAACGTGTGGGTGGTAATGATCTTGATATTTATCTAGCTTTTAAACAGCTAATGCCTTTATTTGGCATGACAGGGTTAACTTCATCGGGCATAAAATTGCCGTTAAAACAATTTTGGGATCCTATTGCCATCAATAATGTTGAAGCACAAAAAGATTTTTATTCTCAACAAAATTTAGCGGCATTAAATCAACTACGTCGTGATGCTCAAGAGCCAGAAAAGATAAAACGCTTAATTGAAGTCTATAATGAAACACTAGGATATGGCATTGTCCGCAAAGCGGAAGAGGCGAAAATGGCATTATCAGATTGCCATACCTATTTAGCCAGCATCGCGTTATTAAGTGAAACATTAGAAACCAATATCACTCGCCAGCAAATGGTTGAAGCCATTGGCTCCCCTAAAGATAAGATGATTGATTTGGTCAATGATGCCGTACAACAAGGGGGCGTAGTACCTGATGTGGTGTTTATGACCGGAGGCTCTGCGCGTTCACCGATTTTATGTCAAGCTATCGAGCAACAGTTACCTAATGTGCCTATTGTAAAAGGTAATGATTTCGGCTCAGTAACCGCAGGATTAGCCCGTTGGGGTGAAGTTTGTTTTAAATAGGCGGTTTTAAATCGCTCTATTTTTAAATATATTAGACTCAGCATGTGGTGTTTATTTGATAATTTGTCAATTAAAGGCCATATGCTTTTCTTTTATCTATAATAGACAGACCAAACACAACATAAATAGGAGTACACGTGTACCGCTTCCAAAATGATTATAATGAAATTGCACATCCTGCGGTCATGAAGGCAATTACAGATACAGTAGGCCAACGTTATGATGGTTATGGTATGGATACCCTTTGTCATCAAGCTAAAGAATTAATCAAACAGCGAATTAAACAACCCGAAGCGCAGATCCATTTTTTTAATGGTGGCACTATCACTAATTTAACCGCTATTTCTCACTTTTTACGCCCACATCAAGCAGTAATTTCTGTCAGCACCGGGCATATTGCGACTCATGAGACGGGAGCGATTGAGGCAACAGGTCATAAAGTGATCACCACTTTTTCTGCTGATGGTAAATTGACCCCAGATTTATTGAGGCCGATCCTCGCTGAACATAACGATGAACATTGGGTGCAACCTAAACTTGTTTATATAACCAATGCCACTGAAATTGGCACGGTATATCGTAAAGCCGAATTACAAGCGTTACGCGAATTTTGTGATGCACATAATTTATGGTTATATCTTGATGGTGCACGTTTAGCGACAGGGTTGATGTCTGATAACAGCGATCTAACGATTGAAGATATCGCACACTTAACTGATGCTTTCTATATTGGCGGCACGAAAATTGGTACTATGTCAGCAGAAGCATTAGTGATTTGTCATCCTGCATTAAATTCTGATTTTCGCTTTAGCTTAAAACAAAAGGGCGGATTACAGGCGAAAGGTTGGTTATTAGGGGCACAATTTGCGGCGTTATTTAGCGACGATCTCTACTTTAAATTAGGTAAACATCTCAATGAGATGGCCTCACAATTAGCCGCATTCTTTACTAAGCATGGTTTTGATTTTTTAGCACCACCAGAATCTAACCAAGTGTTTGTCATTTTACCTAATGACATTGCAGAAAAGCTAACGCAGCAGTTTGTTTTTCATCGCATATTACTTGACGATCCACAGCTAAGCTGTTTGCGCCTTTGTACTTCTTGGGCAACAACACAACAAGATATTGATGATTTTAAAGTTAAATTTCTTAAACTTATTTAATCGGTCTATCTGTTAGTTTAATCCTTCACTCACTTTATGATATTACGCGTGTAATAAGCGCGTAATATCTATCTCGATCGCTTTTTACTATCAAAAAAGGCAATTGATTGATTGTGAGTCGTTGAAATGATGTTATATTAAAGACTCCTTTCTCAATACAGGGTGTGATTGTATGAAAAAGCTGACTCTTCAAGAGATGACAGATGCCCAACAGATGCGCGTTAGAACCAGAATCGGTCAAGAGAGAAAGAAATTGGGGCGTGAATTAACCAACGCCGAAATGAATAAAGTAAAAGATGCTATTATTACCGAAATCTCCCTCGAAGTAGAAAAAGCCAGCAAAAAAGCCCTTTCCCAGAAGAAAAAACAGAAATTAGTCTCTAGTGATGAAACCTATAGCTGGTCTGCCCAAAACCATCGTCGCGGGTATCGTTAGCAATAGCTATTATATTAGCCCTAATATATCAATATATTTATTAGGGCTAATAGTTATATTTTCTTGAAAGGTATCAGAATAATATATTTGTAGGGCAGGTTATATCTTCTAGTAATAAGTCACCTTCAATTACCTTATTATATAATATCGTTATTTTAACTTATCATACCGTAGAAAATTCCATATAATAGAATAAAAGCTGAAACTTATCCATATGGATAGACAAATTCCTAAAATAATGAATTTCTCTAGCGCTAAGTATTACCATTCCTATAAAATTAAGCACTAGTTGGTAAATAAAAAAAGAAAAGGCAATTTAATATCTCCTTATTCATTATTTATTGATTAGAATTTTATATATGACTTTCGACATTTTTTTATCATTAGCCATATTTTCATTTGTTACTTCAATTACACCAGGCCCGAATAATATTATGCTTCTAGCATCAGGTATTAACTTTGGCTTAAAGCGTACAATGCCTCATGCTATCGGTGTGTCTCTCGGTTTTTTTGTGATGTTATTGGCTGTGGGGATAGGCATAGGAGCACTTATTAAATCATCGCCCATTATTTACAATATATTAAAATATCTCGGAGCGCTGTATTTATTGTGGTTAGCTTGGAAAACGGCAATTAGTCATTCTGTTGAGCAAAATAGTAATAAACAAGGCTCACCGTTAACCTTGTTAGAGGCTGCATTATTTCAATGGATTAATCCTAAATCATGGATGATGGCGATTTCAGGGATAACATTATATACCTCACCACAATATCCTTATATTTCAATGTTGTTAGTTGCTATTATTTTCACATTAATTAATTTTCCTTGTGTTGCTATATGGGCCACTTTTGGTCATAGCTTACGAGAGCGATTAAAAAATCCCAAAATATTAAAACTATTTAATTTTATTATGGGTGGTTTATTAGCATTAAGTGCTATTTCTGTATTATTCCAATAAATAGAAAAGGGCAAGTATCATCTCGCCCTTTGTATAATCCTGATGTTAACGCAATATTGTTTTATATTTTCATTGTTTCAATAAGTGTGTAGAGCTTTTTAAAGGCATTATATTTATCTTGATATGCCTTATGTTTTTCTAAGTTGGGAACATGACGTGTTTCAAGTTTTGGCTGAGAAAGAATAATTTGTGATAAATGAGCCGGATTTATCGCTAATTGCGCCAGTCTAGCAGCTCCCAGCGCGGGACCAACATCACCACCTTGACGATAATCCAAGGTTTTTCCTGTAATATCAGCTAGTAATTGTCGCCAATATTCACTTCTTGCCCCTCCACCAATTAACGTTATATTGTCTGCGTGTTGTCCAGCCTTATCCGCCACTTCAATTCCTTGCCTCAACGCAAAACTAACACCTTCTAACACCGCTCGACATAAATCCGCACGCTGATGTTGGTGAGTTAACCCCCAAAATACGCCTTTGGCATCCGCATTGTTATAAGGTGTCCGTTCACCAGAAAGATAAGGCAAAAAGAGTAGGGAACTATCAGAATGTGCATGCTGTTCTATTTCTTTAAACATTGCACCAACATCACTGATCCCCGTTAATTGGCATACCCAATCTAGACAAGAAGCCGCACTTAATATTACCGACATTAAGTGCCAAGTTTGTGGCAATGCATGGCAAAAACTATGTACCGCATTGTCACTGTTTTGGAGAAACTTTTCACTGACAACAAAATAGACACCGGATGTGCCCAAAGAGAGGATTCCTTGACCCGGTTGATATACTCCTACACCAATTGCACCCGCTGCATTATCACCACCGCCCGCTATAATCGGTACTTGTTTCATTTGCCATTTTTTAGCAATTTCTGGCAGTAAGTAACCCGTTATCTGGTTACCTTCAAATAGTGTCGGCATTTGACATCGAGAAAGCCCCGTTGCCGCTAATAATTCATCACTCCAATCGCGTTTTTGCATATCCAACCACAGTGTACCCGCCGCATCCGACATATCACTGGCAAAATTACCACTCATTTTCCAACGTAGAAAATCTTTTGGTAATAGCACATGAGCAATCTGACAAAAGATCTCCGCTTCGTTTTCTGCGACCCATTGCAATTTAGGCGCTGTAAACCCAGGCATAACTAAATTGCCCGTAATTTCTTTAAATTGAGGGTACTGCTTTGCCAGTCGTAAACATTGTTTCACACTGCGGCCGTCGTTCCATAAAATAGCAGGGCGTAATATATTTTGCTGCGCATCAAGTAATACCGCGCCATGCATTTGACCACTGAGACCAATGGCTTGGATCTGTTCCATAGGTTGAGTACGACTCAGTTGTTTTATCGCTTCATCAGTTGCCTGCCACCATGCTTGTGGATCTTGCTCTGACCATTGAGGATGAGGGCGTGAGAGGGTTAAAGGTATAGAATGACTGGCAACGACATCACCTTGCTCATTCATGATGATCGCTTTAACACTTGATGTGCCTAAGTCTAGCCCTAAATACATGACGTTTTACCCCATGATCTTATGTTAATTAAATCAATAAACACAGCGCTACTCTGCTGTGTTTATCTTTTTATACCCTTAACCAAAAATATAACGATTCACTAAACTCTCTAGCATCTCTTGACGCCCGCTTTGTAAGCGGGGCGCTAAGGTATTGCTTTGTGCATATTTTGCCACTTCTTCAAGACTTAATTTGCCTTGTAGGATATTTTGGCCAAGTTCAGCACTCCATCCCGCATAACGTTGAGCAATAAATTTATCAAGTCCACCGTCTTGGATCATTCTTGCTGCAATACGTAATGCCATTGCCATGGTGTCCATTCCGGATATATGCCCATAGAAAAGATCGTATTTATCATTACTTTGACGACGTACTTTGGCATCAAAGTTTAATCCACCAGTCGTAAAACCACCGGATTTGAGAATTTCATACATAACTAATGCATTTTCTTCTACACTATTGGGGAATTGGTCTGTGTCCCAACCTAATTGTGGATCACCTCGGTTAGCATCGACTGAGCCTAAAATACCTAATGCAATAGCTGTGGCGATTTCATGATGGAAACTGTGACCCGCTAAAGTTGCATGGTTAGCTTCTATGTTCACTTTAACTTCTTTTTCTAAGCCAAATTGTTTTAAGAAACCATAAACTGTCGCAGTATCATAATCATATTGATGCTTAGTTGGCTCTTGTGGCTTCGGCTCGATGAGCAGTGTACCTTGAAATCCAATTTTATGTTTATGCTCAACAACCATCTGCATAAAACGACCAATTTGTTCCCGCTCTTGGCGTAAATCTGTATTTAATAATGTTTCGTAACCTTCGCGGCCTCCCCATAACACATAGTTTTCGCCTCCCAGCGTTTTTGTTGCTTTCATCGCTTCACAAACTTGAGTTGCCGCCCAAGCAAATACTTCTGGATCAGGATTTGTTGCAGCACCAGCTCCGTAACGAGGATGAGTAAAACAATTTGCAGTTCCCCATAATAATTTAACGCCCGTTTCTTGCTGTTTTTGCGCTAATACCTCAGTTATTGCTGCCATATTGGTGATATATTCATTAATGCTATTTCCTTCAGAGATAACATCAACATCATGAAAACAGTAAAAAGGTACATTGAGTTTATGGAAAAATTCAAAAGCAACATCCGCTTTACGCTTTGCTTGTGCTAGTGCTTCTCCCGGTGTCTGCCAAGGTCTATCAAACGTACCAATACCAAACATATCCGAACCATTCCAGCAGAAGTTATGCCAATAGCAGGCAGCAAATCGCAGATGATCTTCCATTCTTTTCCCTAAAATAATTTCATCTGGATTATAGTAGCGAAAAGCGAGAGGGTTATCGCTGGTGGTACCTTCATATTGAATTTGTTCAATTTTATCAAAGTAAGACATGGAACCGTCCTTATTTAGTATCAAGTTGTAATTCTGAATGTGATCCAAGCTCAGCAGTCATTTCTTCCTGCTCTTCTGGTGTTAATTTAGCAATGCCAAAACCGGTGAAACCCCATAACATGGCAAAGAAGATGCCACTCCAGCACAATACAGCCCAAGGTAAATAACTTAGGGTTGCAACACCTAATGTGCCCGCCATATAAGCGCCGGCAGCAGTCCAAGGTAAGATAGGCTCAAAAATAGTGGCGGAATCTTCAACGGTACGAGCAAGGTTTTTAGGGTGTAAACCGCGTTCAATATACGCACCACGTAACATTTCGATAGGAATAAGAATAGAGATTTGTCCATTGCAAGTAACACCAATCATGGTCAGTCCACAAGCAATAGTCGCTAAGATCATCGATCCCGTTGAATGCACCATTTTTAGCAGTGCATGAACTATCACTTCTAATGCACCGCTTAAAGATAGAGTTCCCGCAAAGGAGAGTGCGCAGAAACAGATAAGTAGGGTGCTCATCATGGAGTTCATACCACCACGATTTAATAAATTACCTAATAATTCAGGTACTTCTTTACCTTGGATCATGGAGACATTAAAGCCATCAACGGCACTTTTTACGATATCATGTAAGCCAAATCCTTGAATAAGATAAGCATTCAACATCGCAATAGCGGCAGAGGCCAGCATAACTGGAATAGTCGGTTTTTTCGTGACCGAACCATATAAAATGACTAATACAGGAATAAGCAGGATCAAGTTGAAGTGATAAATATTCTCCAACCCATTGGTAATTAAGGTGACTTTTTCAGGCACTCCTTGTCCTGCTAAATCGCCATTCATACCATAAACAGTCATGATAATCGCTGTGAGGATCAAGGAAGGTAATGTGGTATAAAGCAGGTGACAGATATGTTGATAAAGATCTATTCTGGCCGCCATTGCAGCGAGGTTAGTATCCCCTGATAGCGGTGAGAGTTTGTCACCAAAGTAAGCACCAGCAACAACGGCACCCGCAGTTGCTGCAAGATTAGCCTCCATACCGACAGCAACGCCCATAAAAGCGACGCCAATAGTGCCCGCCGAGCCCCATGAAGTGCCAGTACAAACTGATACTAATGATGTCACTAGTAGTGCCGTAACATATAGCATTTCAGGACTGATCATCTTTAATCCATAGTAGATCATCAGTGGAATAGTTCCTCCCACCATCCATGTCCCGATTAATAAACCAACGCTAATTAAGATCAGCAAAGCCGGCATCGTTTTGGCGATTTTTTGTGAGATAGCCGTTAAGATTTCGTCGTAACGATAGCCTAATCGTTTAACTAATAATGCCGCGACGACGGTTGATAACACCATTAGTGGTTCGGGAGGTAAATCAAAAGCGGCGTAACCTCCGCCTAATAGCACCACCATTGTAAATATAGGAAACAGTGACTCGATAAGTGTAGGGGTTCTCGGATTATTTATCGTTTGCGTTTTCATTGTAATTTATTCCAAACTGGCGTGAGGTGAGGTACGAATAAGCCGAGTAAAAACGGTTTCTAATATTGAACGAGGTGTAGCAATATTAATGCGGAAAAAACCATCCCCAGCCGCACCAAAACCGCTTCCCCAACTCATTTCTACTCCGGCTAATGAAACAAACCAATGCTTTAATTGTTGTTCGGTTAACTGCATTTTTTGATAATTGATCCATAGCATGTAGGTGCCATGGCTTTGAGTGATAACCCAATCAGGAAAATAACGTGCACATTGCTCTTTTACCCACTGCCTGTTTTCAGCAAGGTAATGTTTAAGCTCTTTGATCCATTGTTGACCTTGTAAGGTATAAGCTTGTAAGAAAGCAGGGACAGAGAAGTAACCAGGATTATGAATACCTGCGGCAATTAAGCATTGTTTAAATTTCTCACGATATTCTGGATTAGCAATCACAATATTAGCTATTTCAAGCCCCGCTAAATTGAAGGTTTTAGCCGGTGATGTGCAAATAAAAGAGTGTTGTTCTACATAGCTACTTAAAGTTGATATAGGTCGATAAATGGCATTATCAAAAACAAAATCAGCATGAACATCATCAGAAATAATAAAAACTTTATATTTTTCAGCAAGTTTAGCAATTTTTAATAAATCAGCTTGTTGCCATACTGTTCCGGTTGGATTATGGGGAGAAAGCAATATAAAACAGACAGATTGTTTAAATTTATCTTCTAAATCGTCAAAATCTATTTCATAGCACCCATTATGATAAATTAATGGGCTTTCTAGTAGCTGGCGATGATTTACACAAACTGTATTGCTAATAGGATGATAAGCAGGTGACAAGGTTGTCACTTTATCGCCAATTTGAGTAAAATTTTGAATATAGAGAGAGACGGCTTGGATAATACGAGGGCAAAACACCACAGATTCAGGTGTAACATGCCAAGCATATTGAGATTTAAACCAATTTACCGCAACATTATTCCAATCAGAGCTAAGATCGGTATAGCCATAAATACCGGTTAAATTAAACTGACTGAGTTTGTTAATAATAAAATCTGGTGCAGAAATATCCATATCGGCAACCGATAATGGAATAACATTGGCGTTACTGTTGCACCATTTAGCACTGTAGGTATTTTGCCTAGAAATTAATTTATTAAAGTTATTCTGATTCATGAAAATCCCCTCGGCAATGTGGTTTAACAACAAAATACTCGTTGTACTTACTCTTGGTTATTCCTATTTTTTACTTTGCTATTACGAAATCTGACTTGTGTGATAGTAATCACATCGCCACGAAGGAGAATGCTGGCAAATACAAAGCTGTGGTTTAATGGCCAACATGGAAGAGTGGGTGATCTAATATGAAAAAAGATAAATATTTTCGTATCGTGCTGTTATTCAACGCTAATAAAGTCTATGACCGACAAGTTGTTGAAGGGGTAGGTGAATACTTGCAGGCGTCACAGTGCCATTGGGATGTATTTATTGAAGAAGATTTCCGCACTCGCCTTGATAATATTAATCATTGGGTTTGTGACGGCATTATTGCAGACTTTGACGATCCCATTATTACTCAACATTTAAGCCAATCACCCTTATCTGTTATTGGTGTCGGTGGCTCTTATCATCAAGCAAAAGATTATCCTTCTGTGCCGTATATTGCTACTGATAATTACCAATTGATTCATCAAGCTTTTTTACATTTAAAGCAAAAAGGGCTTAAACATTTTGCTTTTTATGGATTACCGGCAAAAAACTACCCGCATTGGTCTAATGAGAGAGAATATGCATTCCGGCAATTAGTTACTCGCGAAAAATACCCTGGCATCATTTATAACGGTATGGATATCACACAAGAGAATTGGCAACATGCACAGAATCGTTTATCTGACTGGATACAAACGTTGCCACCACAAACTGGTATTATTGCCGTCACCGATGCCAGAGCGCGTCATTTACTGCAAGTCTGTGATAACTTAAATATTAATGTGCCTGAAGAAATCAGTATTATAGGCATTGATGATGAAGATATGACACGTTATTTATCACGTATAGCGTTATCTTCTGTAGTACAAGGTTCACGACAAATGGGATATTTAGCCGCGAAGCTTCTGCATCAAATATTAGAAGGGCATCCAACCGAACAACTACCAAGAATATTAGTTCCTCCAGTAAAAATCATTGAACGTCGCTCAACAGACTTTCATTCATTTAGTGATCCTACCGTTGTACAAGCAATGCACTATATTTATTACAATGCTTGTAAAGGAATAAAAACTGAGCAAGTGTTAGACGCTGTAAATATGTCGCGTTCTAATTTAGAACAGCGTTTTAAGAAAGAAGTAGGGAAGACTATCCATGCCGTGATTTATGAAGAGAAGCTGAAAAGGGCGAAAAACTTATTAGCCACAACAACATTATCAATACAAGAGATTTCTTTGATGTGTGGCTATCCGTCGTTACAATATTTTTACTCTATTTTTAAAAAAGAGTTTGGCATGACACCAAAGGATTTTAGAGATGAGAATTAATAAAAATAACAATTATTTTTTATAGCGACTATTTGCCCAAGGATCACTTTCAGAATAATTGATTGTATCATCAAGGTTTTCTTCAACAAGATTTAGATATAGTGCTTCTACCTCAGAGCGCGCCCAAGGAGTTCTGCGCAAAAATTTCAAACTCGACTTTACACTTGGCTCGTTTCTAAAACAGTTAATTTTGATTAGTTGGCTTAATTTAACCCAACCATATTTAGCCACTAACGCATTAACTTGCATTTCAAGCGTGATACCGTGTAGTGGATCTTTAGAACGAGCTTCTGTCATGGTTTACTCAAATAGGTTGATAATAAAGCGTAGCAGAGTACAAGAAAGTAACACAAGAGACAACCAAAGTATAAAGCCATCTATATCCTTATTATGGTTAAAAATCATAAATTACAATCCATATTATAGGGAGAGAAATCCGGATTTTTATTTTTTATCCAATCGATAATAAGTGGTAACGAACCTTCAGTGTAAGCTTTACGGCCAGCCCACAGAAATTGTAGTTGACGGTATATTGGCCAATCACTTTCTAATTGGTAATTAAATTCTGGCACACGGAGTAATCCATGACTAGCATGAGGGAAAACAACAATATCAGCTTGATGATGAGTATTTAATATTGCACGATAGCGACAAGCATTAAGCTGAGCATTAACGTTTAAGTCATTATTTCCCCATACCGCTAATATACGACCATTCATTTTTCTTAAATAACTTGATGAATCACTTAAGTAATTTTTAACAACAAAATTAAATCGATCTTCACTCATATCATTGCGACGAGTGCGATCTTTTGTACCATGTAGTCCAAAAATATCATCATTTTCTTTTTGTTCTTTTGCCAGCAATTGTATAATTTCATCCGGTGTTTTTCCTTGCTGTTCATAACGCAATTTTTGATAATATTGTCCTTGTTCTCGCCAATTGACAGCACCACCAATAATCACAGAAAAAGCTGGTTGTGATTGACTAGCGGCGATAGGAATAACCCATCCGGCTTGAGAAAACCCTAAAAAACCTACTTGAACTTTGGGATAACGAAGTTGCATTAATTTTAATGCAGCTACCGCTTCTTCAGCGCGAGCTTCCATTGATTGATGTAGCCAGTTTCCTTGACTATCACCAATGCCTGCTTTATCCCACGAGAATATCGCGATATTTGCATCCAAAAATGTATTGAACAGAGGGTTGTAGCCACCATTTGAATAACGATCTTGAGGCCCATCACCATGAATAACAACGATAACCGCTGACGGAGTCTTATGTTGAGGAGTAAGAAGAGTTCCTGATAGCCGGTTTCCTTGAGATAGAAAACTTAATTCTTCTTGATCTTTGTTTTCATAGTCAAAGTCTTGAATATGGCTTGTAAAAAATAATAGGGTGGTGATAACAAGCAGTAATAGAATAAATATAGCAATTATATATTTACCTACAGCATAATGAACTTTCATTATTTTTCTCTTACGTTATGTTTTTGCACATAAAAATCTGATAATACTACATTTTTTGTTATAAATATAACAAGTAACAAGTGCTTTTAAAGATATCATTGCTTAATAAAGATACTAACTTCATTTCTACTCTACATTCAGTACAGAGTAACATTTCAATAGGTATCGAAACGTTTATTATTTTCCTTGTTATCCTGCTTATTCTTAACAAGGAGAATAAAATGATCGCTGTTATCTTTGAAGTTCAAATAGCCACAAGTAAGCAGGGGCAATATTTATCTTTAGCATCTCAACTAAGACCATTACTAAACAACATTGATGGATTTATATCTATCGAGCGCTTTCAAAGCCTAGCGACGGAAGGAAAGCTATTATCGCTTTCTTGGTGGAAAAATGAAGATGCTATACTGCAATGGAAAAATAATATTTTGCACAGCAAAGCACAGCAGGAAGGTAAAAAGAGCATTTTTGATTTTTATAAAATAAGTATAGTTAAACTAGAACGTTGTTATGAGTTTACAAGTACTCACACGTAATTGCACCGTACTGGACAATAGAGCCGTTATAAGATGAATAATTACAAAACAAAAACGGAATATGAGCATACTTTGGAGTCAGCAATAGCCGCGGTTGGAGCCGCTATTGCGGATATTTCCAGAGTAAAAATACTCTGTGCTTTGATGGATGGAAGGGCATGGACAGCCACCGAGTTGAGCATTGTTGCGGATATCTCCGCATCTACCACAAGTAGCCATTTATCAAAATTACTCAGTAGCGGCCTTATTTCTGTGATCTCTCGTGGTAAATATCGCTATTTTCGATTAGCTAGTGATGATATAGCAAAAGTTATTGAAAATTTGATGAGCTTCTCAACAGTTCATGTATCACAAGCAAAAATTACCACCCCAGAACATTTAAGAAAAGCACGTACATGCTATAACCATTTAGCCGGTGAAATTGCCGTTAAAATTTATCAGGTACTTTGCCAAGAAGAATGGATAACAAAAGATGGAACAGAAATAACTGAATTCGGAGATAAACGCTTTAAATTGATGGGACTTAATTTCCAAGCAAAACATTCGCGCAATATTTGTTGTCCTTGTTTAGATTGGAGTGAAAGGCGTTTTCATCTAGGTGGACAAATTGGCAGTGCATTACTTAATCATGCACAGACACAAGGTTGGATAAAACGCCACCAAGGATATAGAGAAGTGACGATTAATGAAAAGGGCAATAAAGCTTTTGCCCAATATTTTAATATAACAATATGATCTAGATGTAGGGGGATATCGTGCACAGATTAGTTATTAATAAAACCTGTATAGATATCGATAGAGTAATCGAATAAAAATCTCACACAAACATGCAATTAGTGGGATTAAGAATGAACCGTATATGATATAGATAGTCACTGTTATGTAGCCAAATTCACCAAGTAATGTCCCACTTCCTAAGTTAGAATTTTTGGGTAAATCGAAGTAGATATGTGTATACCATGCAAATAGAGATAAAAAATAAGGAAAAATAAAATAAAACAAACATTTATATAGTGAATTCATTTTTCCATTTAAAAAAACAAACACAGGTGTTATAACAATCAGATAGACAAGGTAGTAGTGACTTATAATATTAATATGTTCGAATAATGCAATGGTATTCGTCGCATGCGAAAATATATTAAAAAAAAGCTGATGAGCCATTTCAGCATAATAAAAAAGCACACTGATAAATATTGATATATATGGTATTAGGGAGTTCTTATTAATACGCACCTGAAATGATTCCTCCTCGCTCTGGAAAATAGATATCAAGCAGTTGTTTTTTTAACTCCCAAGGAGAACGTATATAAATTGGAGTATCAAGATTACTAAATACACCACCAGATAACTTTAAAACATGAGTGATTCTAGTAGCACAAAATAGAGCATTAGCACCACCAAGCTCATAAATAAGTTTGGTAATGTGTTCAGCTTGTTCTCTCGGAATTACAAACTCTATAATAACGATATCATCACCATCCCATAACTGGTAAGAAAGGTAATCATCCCAATTGAAATCAGGATATTGAAAGAAATCACCTGACCCCCTTAATGTGTAAGAACCATCTTCACATTGATTATTTTTACATCCGGTATAGCTTCCAGCAGGATCATATAACAATGCATCTTCCCCATTACCAATAACTAATCCTACATGACCGATGAATTCATTATTAATCATGACGTAAATATTAACAGAATCTCTCATCATGGCTTCATTGGCAGGGTTTGGTGATGAGATTACTGGAACATGATAACGATTGTTATAAACATCATTTCTCATCGTAATGCCACCTTTAAATATTATTACTTATGCTATATCCTGATGTACTGGCCACAATGTGGTTAACTGTAATGCTTTCATATCGTAGTGAAATGGTTTCTGTTGGGTAATATTCGTTTTTTAATAAAGAATTGGGGTGAGTATTTTTTATTCTAATAATTGATGATTTTGTCAATTTGATCGTTTTATAGTGTAATAACCCTCCGTTTTTATCGATACGATAATATTTAAAATCACATTCCAAAATTTCATTATTTGTTATACTAGATAAAAGCAAGGCAGAGGATTTATCATCAGCTTTTTCAAAAACAAAAGGGGCGTGAGATATATTCTGATGACGACTAATATCATAATCTGTTGAATATACTAAAATTTCATCACTATGATTATTTTGATAACGATTTCCTATTGAATCATAAGAAGAACAACCAGCAGATATAAGTCCTTGTTTATTTCCATTTAATGTTAGGTAAATAATATCAGCCATATTTAACTCTCCCTGTATATATTTAAGCTAATAGGTATAATTACAATACAAAAATATCTATAACTAATTATAAGGCTAAATAAAAAACTATTACGATTTTGAATGGTGTAATATTCTTGTGACTTAGTTCTACTATATATTTTTATCTCTACATAGTAAATGTCATATCGAGTATCCCATAAAAATTCTCAGATTGGTTAGAAGTGGAGTTATTAAATTCTTAACACATATCTGAGTCAATAGGGCTTTGAAGCGCTAAATCATTAAAAGAAAGCATCCATAAAGTTATTGGTTATTACATTCCATTTAACATAATATACATTATGCGAACCATAATAGGTAAATACGGATAGGCGCTGAAATCTCTGTTTTTGGCTGATTGATTATGTTGGTTGGAACCCAATGTTTTTTGTCTTTTTATCAGATACTACTTTAGAAAGAATTTTAATAAAGCCTTATTAGAAATATGATATCTGACGCTATTAAACACATAAGAATATGTTATATTAAATTTGACAAAGATTTTTGATGTAAATGATTAATTGGTGTGAGTGTTTTTTAATCACTTATGCAAAAACCTTGGTATTACCCTGAGACTACCCCCGTAGTACATGACGGGGGTTTTAAAGTTACTCTCTTCATAGAGATAATGTTAAACATAACTTATTAATAGGTATAAAAATGGCAATATCTAATATTTATTCCAAAAGACAAAAAAAACTAAGGGGAGAAATTAACGATGTATATTCCTACGATAAAATACCTAAAGAACTACGTATTCAAATAATACATATCATAAAAAATACAATTGGTAGCTGTACAACTTACAAGAAAATGAAGAGCTATTACTACCAATGGAATGATCCAGACATTATATATAAAAAAATATATGACACACTAATATATGAATATGGTGTAATGGAACTAGATAACGATCCAGATTCAAATTCATATTGCTCAGAATTATTCAATTTTTTTCTCCACCAAAATGATATTGAAAAATGCTTTGATATCATAGAATTATCATTCATTGAAATAGATGGTTATGTCCGTGAAAAATACAATAATTACAATCAAGATCCTGATGAAGCGATCAATGATTTAAATTATAGATTTAGAGAACATGGAATTGGCTATCAGTTAGAACAAGGCGAAATAATTCGAGTTGACTCTCAAATAATACATTCAAATATAATTAAACCAGTAATAAATTTACTATCTTCAGATGAGTTTTATAACGGTGCAAATGAAGAATATTTATCTGCTCATGAACATTATCGTCACAAAAGATATAAAGAATGTCTAACAGATTGTTGTAAGTCATTTGAAAGTATGCTGAAAGCTATTCACGAAATGAATAATTGGGAATATAAAAAGTCAGACTCAGCTTCAAAATTAATTAAACGTTGTTTCGATAATGAGTTAATACCATCATATATTCAAAGTCAATTTACAAGTCTTAAAACAATGTTAGAAAGTGGTGTGCCAACAATTAGAAATAACATGTCAGGGCATGGTCAAGGCACTGAAAATAAAGAAGTTAGTGAGGAGTTAGTTAGATACATGTTACATTTAACAGCTACAAATTTATTATTTATAGCTGATAGTCAGAAAAGATATCAGCAAAATAATTGATTCGCACAATGCACTCTATGTATAAAGACGAACCTTCACCATTCCGGTAAACCCCAACCCCATTCTACCGGAATGGCTCAGAACCCTTTTGTAACATAGCGTCACACATTATGCGAATCTTGATGGCTAAATAGTTGACTGGCGCACAACAAGACGTGATACTGGTTCAAGTAAATAAAATCCCCTTTTCATTCGGTAACTTAGTATTTCCAACCAACCGACTTTCTTTAATTTATATGCTGATGCTACATTGCTAGCCGAGGTTTGTTATAGGAAATGACGATATGTTCATAATATATAACACATCTCATATATAAGAGTGATTTTTGTATATTTCCTTGTTCGTCTTATTTCTATATTTAATACATCAGAATAGATAAAATTAAAACTCCATTATTAAAATTCCATTATAGTTAAAGTAAATTATTCCTATAGAGATACTCGCATAAAGATAATCATATTGGAATATAAATATTTTTATGAATATTCCTTTTTTATATGCTAGGCTAATTTAATAAAAATCTTATCTCTTAATAAGAAATAATTTTTAGTAAATTCCTAGGAACATTTATGAAAATTAAATACTTACCATTTTTTATATTACTCATGACAACAGGTACAACATTAAGCTATGCTACTGATGGTGAAATTAAAATAATGGCAGGGAAAACTGGCTATGTAGGCGAAGTTATTCCAGTGACAAAATTAGCTGAAACCTTTCCTAAAAGTTTCACTGCCCCTTCGAGCGCTAATTATTATGCTAGGCTTGGTTTTCTGAGCCTTACCAACCAGACGGGTTATTGTGGTAGTACCGATGGGCTACAAAAAATACCTGAAATTAATGAATGGGGATTTAAACTAATAAATAAAAACTATCCTACCTCTGGCTATTTACTATTGGCGATAAATGGAAACATTGGAGGACAATATAAAACTAATAATTCAGGTATCCAAAATATAAAAGGAGTATTAACTCGATCTAAGTTGACTCGTTCAAGTTTATATAATGTAAGCAAAAATGGTTCTTTTTGCTGGGGACCTTCGGCTTATGATCAAGAAAATTTTTATGATCCTTCTTTTCGATCTTATGTCTCTATTAGTATAAATAGTTATTCAGTTTATGCATATGGCGATATAAAACCTGGTATTTTTTCATTAGAAACTAGTTTTAAGTTGTCAAGAAATACAGCTAATAGCGTTGATGATAGTACTGCTTATTTTATCCGCCCTGGAGAAATTAAAGTTACGGCCTTAAGAAGCTGTAACGTGACAAGTAGTACTGAGACTAATATTAAATTTAAAGATCAATTTACATCAACATTTACTTCACCAACATTATTAGATACTTCACCAGTAAATTCCGTTAATGTTACATGTACTCAAGGTGGAAAAAACTATATTACAATAAAAGCTTATAATAGTCTTGTTAGTGGAAATATGTCTGGAATGCTTTTAAATGGAACAAAATCAAACAATCAATCAGAAGTTTATGTTGTTGCATCATTAAAAAGTTTAACAAATCAAACATGTCAAGCGAATGATACAAGTGCCATTAGATTCTTTGATGGTCACTATATACCCAATATGGATAATATAAAATCCTTTAATCAAACTTTTCTATTCGGTCTATGTGCTAATGGCAAAGTTATAGCAGATAAATATTCAGGAGCTGTCGATGTTTCATTTATCGTTGAGTAATTATTCTGATTGAGCAGAAATCAGATATTAAAACCAATTTTAACTAAGTTTTTTATTAATATTTCTCTAAAGGTATAAATAGTAATTTTACACCTATTTATACTATTTACACCATTTGTCACACCACTTGTGAATTATACAACTTCCCCATTTAATTCTAATATATTTACATTCCAATTTTGACTACCTAATTCACACACCATACCACCGTCATATATAAATTCTTTCTTCTCATTATTCTCAATAAAACGGGTGAGATTTTTCATCGGAATATATCCAGAGGAGAGATAATAAGCATGAAAAACAGCAAATAAAATAGAAAAATTAACAGAATGCTCTTTCAGTATAGCATGAGCCATTTTTATTAATGATGCCGCAACGCCCTTTCCTCGGTATTTGTGAGCCACCACTACACAACTCAATATACCAATGGTTTCAGGAAATGAATCTAGGTAAACATCTCGTAAATAAACAGCTACATGTCCGATAACCTGATTATCATCAATTGCCAGTACCAACTTGTAAGGTATATCAACCTGATAAAAATTACCCTTCATATCCTCAAAAGCTGAATTCTGTAAGGCTATTGCTTGCTGCAGAATTTGTTCACTAACATCTGACCAACTATAACATTCAATTCTCATTTGATTTCTCGCTCTTATAAAACCCTTTATTTATTAATGGAATAATGTTAAATAATATTAATTATTTATTCTATTGGTGACCTATTGTTTTTCATTTATACTCCCCTCCATTATAAACATATTTTTATAAAACACCTGTACAAATAGAGGACCAATGGAATATTTAAATACAAAAATTATTATCGGTAGTTCAATCATCGCTTTAGCAACACTGTATTTTGCTATTTATTTAATACTATATCTTATTAAATGCGTTAGGACTCAAACGCCTTTTACTTTAAGAAAAATATGGAAACAATGGTTATTGAGTAGTGTTATTGGTCTAATTGGTGCTTATATTGTACAACTTGGTGATAATCAAAGAAGAAGCGAATTTACCAAAGAAGAGGTTAGCTTTATGAATGAAAATAAAGCATATAGCCAATTTACCTCAGCAGACAAAGATCTCGCGTCAAAAATAACCCATAAATGTACTTACAATTCAGATGCTGTATTTGAACAATGTTTACCAAAAATACTGACTTGGGAAGCAAAAATTTATCAATCATATAATGCACATCGTAAAATTTCTGATAGTGAAGCGATAAAATATACAGAAGAAGAATTACGCGATAAGCATAATTACTGGATCAACAAAAAACGCTAACTACCCATCTGATCCATTAGATTTAATAGGCTTAGAATCTGTAAGTTATTTTAAGCCTATTCTTAATATCTCTCATTTTGTAATACAATGCTCATTTTATTAACTAACTTAATCAGATAGTTAGTTATTATTACTTTTTTAATGCTTTTTAATACGCATTTTAGGAGTATTGCACCCTATTCTTCCCGAATATTCTGATGCCAGTACGATTATGATAGCAGTAACTTTATAATGTTCTTTATACTGGAGCTTATAAAAATGAATATCACGTTTAAGAAAATTGGAACAATGTGTGTCGCTTCTGTTCTGCTTTTTTCACTTGCGGGTTGTTCAAGCATGACAAAACGCGATCGTAATACAGCAATTGGTGCCGGTGCTGGTGCTATAGGTGGTGCAATTTTAACAGATGGTAGTCCATTAGGAACCATTGGCGGCGGTGTATTAGGTGGTGTTATTGGCCATCAAGTTGGCAAAAAATAACTATTACCGTTATTTACTATGCTAAACTGAGCTTATAAATTTTTATAAGCTCAGATTCGAGCAATGACCTATATAGTAATCATAGTTACGAGTAAATGATGGTAAGAACGGCTCTATTGAAAATTAAAAATTTGATTATTTGGCTTTATCATCAGTTTAGCGATCTGCTCCATATCGCGGTGACTTTTGTACTCTGTTATTTTTGCTTTCTTTTATCTCCCACACTTACCATTGCCGTTATAGGCGTCGTGATTATTGTTGTAACCATGTTTTTATTAAGCCTATTTGTTTTGCCCTAGCTTTTTTATGACACCTCTGTATTAAACCTTCTCTACTGTGACACGAAATAAAAACCCCCTTTCAACCCACTTTGATCAGTAGTGAAAAACGTATAACTCAGTGATGATTAAAGTTAAAAATCTTTTACATTGGCAAAGAACCTTATCTTTCCCCTGATTTATCTCAAAGCTGCATTTTTCAACTTGACTCTTGTTAACGTTCGCTTTTTACTTTCAAAGATTAAAACAATGAGGATAAGTAAATGATTATATTTATCACCGGTGCTTCAGCAGGTTTTGGAGAAGCTATTGCTCGTCACTTTATTAACCATGGACACAAAGTTATTGGTACCGCGAGACGTCTTGATAAACTGCAAGCTCTTCATCAAGAACTGGGCGATCTATTCTATCCTTTACAATTAGATGTCACCGATAAAAAAGCAGTCAGTGAAATTTATCATCAATTGCCAGAACAATGGCGCTCAATTGATGTATTAGTCAATAATGCAGGACTCGCTTTAGGGTTAAGTACCGCTGATAAAGCCAATCTTGATGATTGGGATACTATGATCGAAACTAATAATAAAGGTTTAGTGCATGTCACTCGTGCATTACTACCCTCAATGGTTGAACGTAATGTCGGGCATATTATTAATATCAGCTCAACAGCGGCTTCTTGGCCTTATATGGGGGGAAATGTGTATGGTGCAACCAAAGCCTTTGTTAAGCAATTTAGCCTAGGCTTACGTGCCGATCTTCAAGGTAAAAAAATACGTGTTACTGATATTGAACCCGGTCTTGTGGGGGGAACTGAGTTCTCATTAGTACGCTTTAAAGGTGATACCGATAAAGTAGAACAAACTTATGCAGGAGCAGATGCGCTTACTCCTGAAGATGTTGCACAGGCGGTTTTTTGGACGGCAACATTGCCTGCACATGTTAATATTAATACGCTTGAGATGATGCCCGTCAGTCAATCTTTTGCCGGATTAAGTGTGCACCGACAAAATTAAACGCACTGAAAACTCATTTTTTGTTAAGGGATCATATATACTTGTTGATATAAAATAGTCATTGTTCAGTGCTACATAATTTTAGAGGATAGCCATTATGATAAATACGTTAACTAAGAAACAAGCAACAAGGACTCTGCTATTTTCACTATTTCTTGGTTTATCCGTGTCTTCTTTTTCTTCTGTTGCAGCTTCAACAAATGTAACCATTAATGGCAATGGCTATGATAATGTTTTAGATAAAGAGCAAGCTCGACAAATGAAAGAAGATTGGGATCAAAAACGCGATCTCCGTAATAAAATCAACCAACGCGAAAAAACTGAGTTTAATAAAATAGATAAAGCTATTGATGAGCGTGATGCTTGTTTAAAAAGCGCCAATATCTATGCTTACTGGGAGCCAGAAACACGTCGCTGTTTAGACAGTAATACTGGTCGCCCAATTAACCCTTAATATAAATAAAACAATGATGTTTTAAAAATCAAGCAAGGAGAGAAATGTTATGAAAAAATATCTATTTGCAGTACTGGCTACATTGTTCGCATTTGCACCTTTAGCCGCAAATGCTGGATGTGATGAAGTCGTTCAAGATATTCAACAAAAAATTGAAAATAATGGTGTTCCTGCGGCTAACTTTACCCTAACAGTGGTTGAAAATGATCAAGTTGCACAGACCGAAGGTAAAGTTGTAGGTACTTGTGAAAATGATTCCAAAAAAATCATTTATACTCGCCATTAATCACTGATTTAATAGAATTAATAGCTAAAAAGGGTACTTTGTGTGCCCTTTTCTTTTTTAACCTAAATAGCGATTAGGCTATTAATATTTAGTATTCATTGTTAAATAAAAAAACACCCAATGAGTTAACCCATTAGGCGTTGATAAGTAATAAGTAAAACTAAATATTAATAGAAAATAAGTTATTGAATAGAAATAACTTATTGTTATTCTCTTTGATTGACCTTAACTAAGCGGGTTGAGCGATTTCTAACTGACTTAAGTCAAGATAACAAGAGAGATCACGTTCTTCAGGGCGTAATAAATACGGGATTTCACCAATCAATGGGGCTGGAATATGTTGAGATAACCTTTCTACAATTTTTGCATAGTGCGGTAACCCAGGATTAATTCTATTAGCCACCCAACCAACTAATTCTAAACCATCATTAATAATAGATTGCGCGGTTAGAATTGAGTGATTGACACAACCAGGTTGGATCCCAACCACTAGAACAACAGGAATTTTTTCTTTAGCCACCCAGTCTGAATAAAAAGTATTATCATCAAGTAAATAGCGCCAACCACCATTTCCCTCGATAACAACGCATTCAGCTTTTTGGCCCAAATTATTTAGTTCACTTGAAATTTGATGGAAGTCTATTGCATTTTCACTTACATAACAATTTTCTAGCAAAATAGGGTTAATTTCGTCGTAGCGAGCGTCAATAGGTGAGGAATTATGAATAATCTGAGCATCACGATTACGATTACCCTCAACCGTTTCATGTAATTCGGTTGCGATAGGCTTAAAGCCCACTGCTGTTGTCCCGCCACGATTTATTGACTGAAGAAGTGCTCGGGTGACAACAGTTTTACCTATGTTGGTATCTGTCCCCGTAACAAACAAGCGTGTTAACATATAATTTACTTCCGTTATGACAGATAAATCAGGTTTACGAAAAATGACAGAGATTAGAGTTTAGGGTAACACTGTTTATGGTGGCTTGAGTTAGCTCAATTTTTTAGTTAATTGAGTAAAAATAGGGTAATGTAAGTGATCAATTGGCCTACTTCTCTATGCATAATACTTTAATTATACTTTATTGTATTATTATTAGCCTTGCATTAACTCAAGTAATAATGAGCCATTATATAAGGCTTCTTTTACTAGTGATGCCGCTGGCAATGTGCCTTTATTGCGCAATTCTGTTTCTTCAATAACCAAGTTATGGGCGTATCTAGGTAATACATGGTGTTGGATACTACTAAGGATCAGGGGGAAAAGTGCAGATTTTGCTCTACACAGAGGTGAACCTATTAATATTTTTTGAGGATTAAAAATATTGACCATCACGGCTAAAATAAAACCAAGTCGTTGCGCCACTAAATTAATGATGTCTAATGCTTGTTTATCACCAATTAATACAGCATCACATAGCGTTTCTACCGTAATCGGATATTGATTAAGTATTGAGGTGGGATTTTCTTGCGCCAAGTGCTGTGCTTTTTTAATTAACTGAGGGATCGATATTTCCGTTTCTAAACACCCTTTTGCACCACAATAACATTGCGTCTGTGAATCAATAACTTTTGTATGCCCTATTTCGACGGCACTATGGCTGTTTGAATGTAATGTCTTTCCATTAGTCACAACCCCTGCACCGACAATATCATCAATAACAATTTGCAGAATATCGGTGTTATTTTTGGCTGCACCATAGAGTGATTCAGCCATCGTCCAAGCCGTTACACTGTGTTGTAAGAAAACAGCAACACCTGTTTTTTCCTGAATTTTATCAGCCAGCGGGATATCTTGGATAGCATAGTAAGGAGAGCTATAAATAACGCCACTAATCGGATCAACAATTGCATTCATGGTAATACTAATTGCAGTAAGGCGCTCTACTCTTGATTGATAACGTTGAAAGAATGTATCTATTGCAGCAAGGAAATGATGCAAAAAAGCATCACTATTTTGTTTAGGAAAGTCGAAGGTATCTTCAACAACTAATTGATTATCAAGCTCTCTTAAACTAAAAAGTAGGCTACCATTATTTACTCGAATACATAAAAATTGCCACCCTTTGCTCTCTAACTTTAAACCAACAGCCGGCCGTCCTCGAAATCCTAACCCAGGAAATTCTGTTTCATGAATAAGGTGTGCTTCAACTAATTCTCGCGTAATTTTAGTAATACTGGCAGGCGCAAGTGTTGCTTTTTTAGATAATGAGATGCGAGAAATAGGACCATGTTCATCAATTAATCGAAAAACAGTGCCAAGATTAAATTGTTTTACATGATCAATATGGCTAGGCGGGATCCCCATTTCATCTTATCCTTAATAAAAAAGCCGTAATTAATTCGAAGCTCTAAATAATTATTTTTCGATTATGTCGTCAGTTTGTGATAATTGTACAATAATTACATAAAAATCGTGATGGAAAGCACATATAAATCAAGATTTTTGATCTTCTAAGATATTTTTTAGCAATAATTGAGTCAACCTATTGGCCGCAGCGGGGATCGTTCGTTTGTTATGAGAAACTAACCATACTTCAGAGAAAGCATTCGAATTAGCAAAATGCAGATAATGCACACCATCAACTTTCATGCGGGTAAATGATTTTGTCACAATAGAAATCCCTAATCCGGCAGCGACAAGCCCCAAGATGGTCATCGCCTCTCCGGCTTCCTGTGCTATCGTTGGTGTAATTCCCGCAAGGCTAAGCAATTGAATAATTTCATCATAAAGCGCCGTTCCTACATCTCGCTCAAAAAATACAAAAGGATATTGCCCAATATCTTGAATATTTACGCCTGTTTCTTTGTATTCAAGTAAAGGATGCCCTTCATAAACTGCCAAAATAAAAGGTTCACGAAATAGGAGCTGGTGGTGCAAATTATCAGGTAACACCGTATTACGCATAATTCCCAAATCGATGTGGCCAGTTAATAATGGTGATATTTGCTGTTTAGTATTCATTTGATGCATATGAATACCGACTTCAGGATAATTTTCCCTAAATTGACGCAAACTTAACGTAACCAAATGCATAAAAGGTGTTGTTGAGGTAAAACCAATTGAAATTTCACCTAATTCTCCTTTTTCCATTCTTGATGCTCGTGTCGCTACCGCCTTAACTTGTGCCATAATTTGATAGGATCCTTTTAAAAACATTTGTCCTGCCGGGGTTAACGAAACAGAACGATTGGTTCTTTCGAGTAAACGAGCCCCTATCTCACTTTCTAAGGCTTGTATTTGCTGACTTAAAGGAGGTTGGGAAATATTTAATCTCTCAGCTGCCTTACCAAAATGTAATTCTTCAGCAACAGCAATAAAATAACGTAAATGGCGAAGTTCTATATTCATAATTTGTATTATTCGTTGATGTAAATGCCTATTGATACTTTAAAAGTCTTATTGCTAATGATTAATATATTAGACAAAAAAATCAAATGTTTCTAACATTGATATAAATCAAATTTAAGTATTGGATAGCCACTTTTTATGGACACTCATGAAATAAGCAGTAAAAACATGGCCCTAAAAGAAGATGTTTCTATCAACACCACTTCTAAACCAAACAGTCCGAAACACTATATCCAGCGTGATGACGCGCTTTATATAAAAGTGACAGTGTCATTTTTTATGGTTGGTTTAGCCACTTTTGCATTACTCTACTTTGTGCAACCTATCTTACCTATCCTATCAAAAGAATTTTCAGTCACCCCTGCAACCAGTAGTCTTGCTTTATCGCTTTCTACAGGTCTTATGGCTTGTGGTCTATTGATTACAGGGCCTCTTTCTGATGCGTTTGGTCGAAAAAATGTGATGGTTATTGCGCTATTTTGTGCGGCTTTTTTCACACTATTAAGTACCATGATGAATAGCTGGACGGGGATTTTAATTACACGAGCACTCGTAGGACTATCACTTAGTGGTGTTGCAGCCGTTGCGATGACCTACCTTAGCGAAGAGATCCATCCTGCTTATCTAGCCTTATCGATGGGGCTTTATATTAGCGGTAACTCTATTGGTGGTATGAGTGGCCGTGTTATTACTGGTGTTTTGAGTGATTATTACTCTTGGCGTGTGTCTGTGATTATTTTAGGTATTTTTGCCCTTGTTGCTGCTATCATTTTTTGGCGAATATTGCCGACATCACAACATTTTAGGCCAGCAACCTTAAAACCACGTAATCTTCTTATCACAACTAAATTGCATTTTAGAGATAAAGGACTCCCTCTTCTTTTTATTGAAGGTGGCTTGTTAATGGGAGGATTTGTAACCTTATTTAATTATATTGGTTATCGCCTATTAGATGCACCTTATTCATTAACTCAAACAACCGTTGGTTTAATTTCAATTGTTTATTTGAGTGGAACTTATAGCGCATCGAAAGCAGGCTTATTAACCAATAAATATGGATTAGGTAAAGTGTTTATTGCCGGTGTTTCTATGATGCTAGCGGGTATATTAATTACACTATTCGACTCTCTAGCAATTATTTTTATAGGTATGCTTATTTTAACTACAGGTTTTTTTGCTGCCCATGCGGTAGCAAGTAGTTGGGTTGGACGTCGAGCTAAACGAGGACGTGCGCAGGCCTCTTCCCTTTATCTATTTACCTATTATGCAGGCTCGAGTATTGCGGGAACACTAGGTGGGATCTTCTGGGTCAATTTTGGTTGGCTTGGTGTTGGTTTGTTTATTGCTTTTTTAATGTTAACCGCACTATTAATCGCACTGCGCCTTAATCGAATAGCACAATAAAAAGTCATAATTTTCTGTCTGTTAATTTATAAAAACCTATTGATAATAAAGAAAATTGTGACTTTACTTTGCTTTTTTTAGTATGGAGTCTCTATTTTGAAAAGGACAACAACCATGACTTTAATAAAATTACCAATAATACTAGCAACACTATTATTTGCATCTATATCTGTTGCCACAGTAGACAACTGTCCACCGACTAAGCCAGATTGTGTAGACGAATATACAGCTTTTCATTACCCTCCTGAAGAAGATTAAAAATAAAACCAAGCTAGCTTAAAAAAACCGCATATAACGATATTTAAGAAAAATATCATCAACAAAGTGCCCTTTTATCGCTATACTGTATAAATAAACAGTATAGCGTAATTTTTTAATTTTCACCCTACTAGACGATATACATTCCACTGAAGTTTATGTATTGTTTTTAATAACGGCTAATTGTATGTTGTAACTAAATAAGGTTATAGAGATGAGCAAATATGATGCAATACAGCGATTTAATCTCTGTTTTCAACAACTTGAAACAGAAATCAATGCTCTTACCGATTTTCTTCGTCAGTTAAAGCAACTTCCTTCTGCGGTTTTTGAATTACCTGAGGTAAGTAAAGAAGATGAACATGATGAGATAACAAATGTTACAGTGTCACCTAGTTATGATCTTGATGCTTTAGAACTCTCTTTAAAATTAATGACCAATCTCTTTATCTATGATAATGCCCCACATGTCAGTAGCAAGCGTGCGATACGTTTACCGGGGGTACTCTGTTTTAGTGTCAGCAATCCTGTATTTAAGAATGTAAAAACACAAGTAGAGAGCATTAATTCATTAAAAAAACAGCTTTCAGATATTGTGACGAAAGAGTCTGGTATTTCGAAAGAAGAACGTTTTGATTTTGTCCATAATCAGCTAAAAGGCTTAATTACACTTAATGCTTATCGCACCCTCACCCTACTTTCTGATCCTGATACAGTACGTTTTGGCTGGGCCAATAAAAACATTATAAAAAACTTAACTCGTAATGATGTGTTAGCTCAGCTAGAAAAAAGTCGAGAAGCCAATCGCGCCGTACCTCCTTATACTAGTGAACAATGGGCTGAACGTATCGATAAAGAGATAATGACCCTTTCACAACTCCCGGAAAATGCCAAATTAAAAATTAAGCGTCCAGTGAAAGTCCAACCTATTGCCAGAGTTTGGTATTCGGAGCAACAAAAACAGGTACAATATGCTTGTCCCCTACCATTATTAGCTTTCTATATTGATAAAGCGTCGGATTTTAAGCCCATAATAGGTGAATTAGCTGATTATGATGTGAATAATATTCAAATTCGCCATCGCCCTAAAGCCAAAAAGTTACAATTACTTATTCCACGCTTACATTTATATCTTGAAAAATAAGCAATAGAAAAAAAATCCCGCTATCTGGGATAGCGGGATCCAATATTGTACTAGATAAAATAAGCGTATAATTGCTTATTTTTTCATACTACCAACCATATCTTCTGGACGTACCCAGCTATCAAATTCTTCTGCTGTCAGGTAGTTCAGTTTCAGTGCAGATTCTTTCAGCGTTAAGCCCTCTTTATGAGCTTTCTTCGCGATCTCTGCAGCTTTGTCATAACCGATATGGGTATTTAATGCCGTAACCAGCATTAAAGACTCATGCAATAATTTATTAATACGCTCACGGTTTGGTTCAATACCAATAGCACAATGCTCGTTAAAGCTACGCATACCATCAGCCAATAAACGCACTGATTGTAGGAAGTTATCAATAATCATTGGGCGATATACGTTCAGTTCAAAGTTACCTGAAGCACCACCGATATTGATAGCAACATCATTCCCCATAACTTGAGCGCACAGCATGGTCAACGCTTCACACTGAGTTGGGTTCACTTTACCTGGCATAATGGAGCTACCTGGCTCATTTTCTGGAATAGAAATTTCGCCAATACCGCAGCGAGGGCCAGATGCTAACCAACGTACATCATTAGCTATTTTCATTAATGAGGCAGCTAAACCTTTTAACGCACCATGAGAATGAACCAGTGCATCACAGGTTGCTAATGCTTCAAATTTGTTAGGAGCCGTGACAAATGGCTGACCTGATAATTCAGCGATACGTTTAGCAACGCGAACTGCGTACTCAGGATGTGTATTTAATCCTGTACCAACCGCCGTTCCGCCCAACGCAAGCTCACACACATGAGGAACTGAATCTTCGATATGTTTGATATTATGCTCAAGCATCGCCGCCCAACCGGAGATTTCTTGACCTAATGTAAGTGGTGTCGCATCTTGCAGGTGAGTACGACCAATCTTGACGATATCATGGAAAGCTTCTGCTTTCTCTTTAAATACTTTCAGTAATGATTTTAATTCCGGCAGTAAATCCTGACGTAATGCGATAACAGCAGCGACATGCATGGCCGTTGGGAACACATCATTTGAACTTTGACTTTTGTTAACATCATCATTCGGATGAATTTTGCGTTCCATGCCACGGATACCACCTAGTATCTCACTACCACGGTTAGCTAACACTTCATTCATATTCATATTTGATTGAGTGCCAGAACCGGTCTGCCAGATTGCTAATGGGAATTCAGTTGGGTGTTTACCTGCCAGCACTTCATCAGCAGCAGCAATAATTGCATCTGCACGTTCTTTAGGTAATAACCCGAGATCCATATTGACACCGGCGGCGGCTTTTTTGGTTAAAGCAAGCGCGTGGATCAGTGCAACAGGCATTTTTTCTACTGAAATACGGAAGTGTTCTAGAGAACGCTGCGTTTGAGCTCCCCATAACTGGTCAGCTGGTACTTCGATTTGTCCCATTGAGTCTTTTTCAATGCGAGTGGCTGCCATTTCAATCTCCTTAAGTACACAGAATAATTGATTAGTTCCGAATTACTTTCTAGTAAATAACTCGGATACAGCTATCATGCCATAAATAGAATAATAAATATGAGAGCTAAAGCGAGCTTATGAAATTTATAACAGAATGAAATTGGTTGATTTTTCTGATTAAATGAGGTTGGCTCACGATAATATTGGTGTTTTTGCTCTCTATTTATAACCATATTAATTACAAGCTTTTATTCTGTATCATAAATACAAATATGGCTTAAATAAATATACTTTTAATCCAAAAAAGACCAAAAAACGACATTTTTATCTTTAATTGCCTTATTTAAGTTATCTATAATTATTTCTCTTTAAACTCATTGTGTTAGCTTATAACTAAGTAAGTTCTGATTGCGTTCTTATTTCACTAAATCTATATTTACAGAGAATATAGATAGCAATTAATATACGCTAATTATCTATATTCATATTCAGAGTATTGATAACCAAAACCAATTTGTTGGATTGTTTAAGGGTAGCAAAACAATCTTAAGAACGTATGCTACGAAGCATACACAGAGGATGGACTAGAATTATGAAGAAATCGCTTGTCGCTGTTGGTGTTATTGTTGCACTAGGTGTTGTTTGGACCGGTGCATCATGGTACATGGGCAGTAAAATTGAAAGCCGCTTACAGGAAGAAACCAAACGCACTAACGTTCAATTAGCGCAACTTGCTAAAGAAAGCCAATTAGGTGCGGATATTAAACTTGAAATTCGTGACTATAAGAAAGGCGTCTTTACTTCTACTGCTGATCTTGCGGTTGTGATTTCAGAGCATGCCAAATCAGATGAAGATAAAAAAGTAGAAGAAGTGCTCTTTAAGACGGATATTGACCATGGGCCATTCCCTCTTTCTGATATTGCTCAATTTAATCTAGCTCCTAAGTTAGCAGCAATGAATAATACTTTAGTGAATAATGAGACCACTAAAGATCTATTTAAGTTGACCAAAGAGCCATCATTTATTGATATGCACTCTTCTTTATCGTTTGATGGCAGTGTATCAGGTAAAGTTAACATAAATCCTATTAATTACAGCAAAGATGGTAGCCAGTTAACAACATCTGCGTTTCAGATTGATTTTTCTTCCGATAAAAATGCAACAAACATCTCAACAGCAGTAAAAGGTGATGAAGTCATTGTTAAGAAAGGTAATGATGAAACCTTTACGCTGAAAAATATTGCAGGCTCTGTCGAAGGAACTAAAGTTAAAGACGATCAATATCTATTTGATACACAAACACTGAACTTTGGCGATATTACCTTTACGAGCCAAGATAAGTCATCTAATTTCACTTTAAAAGATACTTCTCTTGCTACTAAGAGCCAAATTAAAGATAAATTATTCTTTATCACTCAAGATTATAGTTTTAAATCTCTTAATGTTGGTGGTTTTGATTTTGGTGCGGGTAAATTTGCTTACTCAATTGATAAAGCAGATCCAGATGCGATGTTGCTATTAACAAAAGTTTATAACAGCACCTTCTTACCTTGGAATCAAAATAAATACGATAATTCAGCGATGATTGAGCAAGCTGTACGTGATGTTTTGGAAAAAGGTTTAGTATTCCGTATCGATGAAGCATCACTTACCAATAGCAGTGGCGCAAGCAAGCTAAACTTTAAGTTAGATTTAAATGCGTTCAATGCTGATGCACTGAAAAAAGAAGACAAGGCGCCTTCAGTTCTGTTTAATGAATTGTTCAATAATATCGATTTTAATATCGATCTTTCTGTACCAATGCTAACGGAGTTCCGTAGTACCACACAATACCTTGATGTTATGCGTTATTCTGAAAAAGGCTTAACAGACGAAGATAAAGCTGAAATTCAGAAAACAACCGCTAACGACATGGCACAGTTAAAAACTGAATTACAGCAAAATATCAATCAAATTTCTCAAGACGAGAAAGATGCTCTGCCATTGATGCTGTTATCACAAGACGGTAATAAACTGTCTTTAAACCTGAACTATGCTGCTGATAAATTTACTATGAACGGTAAAACTTACAGCTTTGATGAGTTTATGGAAGTAACACAAGCCCCTCAAATGTTAGGTTTAGCGGCGATGTTATTTGGTGCGGGTGCTTCTTCTTATGATTATGATGACTCTGATTATCCTGAATATTCAGAAGAGCCAGATCAAAATGATGCAATAGAAGAGCCACAAGTTGAGATCCCTGCAGCACCTGCTGAAAACAATTAATTTTAGTCACTGATAACATACAGTCACTAATCAATAAAGCCCCCTATCACCATTCTTATGATAAGGGGCTTTTTATTGTTATTAACAATCACAATTGGGCTTAAACACTTCGCGTGTGCCCCAATCATCTTTACAACATGAATCAATCGCTTTATGCATTATTTCTGCAAGGGTATTAACTGTTGATATAATAGTAGAGAGCTCTTCACAAACATGACGACACGTTGAATTATCTTTATTCAGATCAGGAAGTTTAGGTAATGTTAAACTGTCACATAGAATTTCTTGCAGAACTAAAGAAAAATTAGCGATACCTGTTGTGTATATATAAGAGCGTCCTCCCGTCATCTGCGCTAAGCGCACATACTCTTTCGTGATGTTATCTCTATCAGCAATAGTAGGAAAGCGATCCACATTAGAGGGATCATCATTAGGCGTTCCCTGATAAGTATATACTTTTACTTTTTCGCTTCTAGCAACCACTATTGCCTCATTGTTTTTAAGCACAGCGGCTTGTGTTAATACACCTCCGCCACCTTCCATACCTTCATCACCTAAGACAAAAATTGCACGACGAGCGCCATCTCGCCAATCGAAATATTTACACACATCAATGACGGCTCGGCATAAATCTTCTTTATTTCCAGCATGATCTCGTCCATCAGCCTCTTTAAATGGCGCTCTTGCTTGTAGTTTGTGAGCAGATACACCTTGTGTCATTAAATAGTCAGTCACTGAGCGATCGAACTTAGTATTATCCCACGTACCTTCTATTCCTAAAAAAGTGACTCTTAAACTTGATGGGCAACGTCCTAATGCCTTTTGAACAGCATCATCTATTTGTTGACTTAAATCAGAAGATTCATCAGCCATTGAGCCACTTGTATCTATTACCACAACTAAATCTAAAGCAACATTGCCATCTCCTGTCTCCATTTGTGAACTTAAAGTAGGGTTAGCAGATGGTGGCGGAATTATTGGTTTAGCTATTTGTTTATTACTATCATTATTTATTAAACTATTATTTGATTTTCCATTCATATTCTCGCTCCAATATATGCAATATTAAAAATAAAGTGATTAGCCTTTTTCTAGCAAGAATATATTATGATTTTATTTTGTTTGTTCACTTCCTTATTAAATATAATAGATTTGTTATTTTTTAATATCCCAATATTATTAACAATAATTAATAAAACAATCACTTTATTTATAATTAGATAATCAGCCCTTCCGCTAATAGACATTCTTAATTCTTACTAACACCTATCAGTATATCTGATAGCTTATATCAAAAACTATGATATGTTTGTTTTTAAAGGAAAAATTACATTTTCAGCCAAGTTGATAAGAAGCATCAACTATACTGAAAAATAAAGATAATAAATGTACAGTATTAATTTAAAAATAATTTTTATCATCGAAAAATACAAAAAAAACGCCTCTTTATGTATTAAAAATAAACAACTTTAGTTTAATTTATAGTGAATCAATTGAAAATCATTCATAATAATAGGCAATTTATTACTTTATTCCCCTCAAAAGAAAGTCACCATAACAAGTGGATTTTCATTATTATTATTAAAAAGGAAAATAACACGTGATTGACACACAGTTGCCTTTAACCGATTTGCACCGCCATTTAGATGGAAATATCCGTCCGGAAACAATTTTAGATTTAGCACAACAACATAATATTGCCCTACCTGCCTATGAGCTAGAAACATTGCGCCCACATGTGCAGATAACTAAAAATGAGCCTAGCTTAGTGAGCTTCTTACAAAAGTTAGATTGGGGCGTTGCTGTACTCGCCGATTTAGACGCTTGTCGCCGTGTTGCTTATGAGAACGTCGTCGATGTTGCTAATGCAGGTATTGATTACGCAGAATTACGCTTTTCACCTTACTATATGGCCATGAAGCATCAATTACCGATTGAAGGTGTTGTTGAAGCAATTATTGATGGTGTACAAAGTGCCTTACACACTTATGATGTTGAGATCCGTTTAATCGGCATCTTAAGCCGTACTTTTGGTGAAAATGCCTGCCAGCAAGAATTAAATGGTCTATTAAAACATCAAGATAAAATCACCGCACTTGATTTAGCTGGCGATGAATTAGGTTTCCCTGGGCATTTATTCCAGCCTCACTTTAATCGTGCTCGTGATACAGGCTGGAAGATCACCGTTCATGCAGGTGAAGCAGCTGGTGCTGAAAGTATTTGGCACGCGATTAAAGAATTAGGAGCAAGTCGTATTGGTCACGGTGTTAAAGCCATTGAAGATCCCCGTTTGATGGATTATCTCGCAGATCACCAAATTGGTATTGAATCTTGCTTAACCTCAAATATTCAAACCAGTACTATTGCCTCTTTAGCACAACATCCTCTTAAGAAGTTTTTAGAGCACGGTATTATCGCCTCGCTCAATACTGACGATCCGGCCGTGGAAGGTATTGAGTTAAAACATGAGTATACTGTTGCTGCTCCAGCGGCAGGTTTAACTGCAGCACAAATTCGCCAAGCACAAATTAATGGTCTTACTATGGCTTTTATTAGCCAAGCTGAACGTGATGCATTAATTAAAAAAGTGAGTTTAGGTTAATATTAACGAAAAAATACCGCCTTATTGCTAAGGCGGTATTTTTATCTTTTGCTCTATTTTTACAGTGACTACTGATGGTGTTTTTTAGCTTGATTGGCATAACGCTGAGCTAATATGGCACAAACCATTAATTGAATTTGATGAAATAGCATCAGCGGTAATAGCATGATCCCCACCGTTGCTGCGGGAAATAGTACATTTGCCATGGGAACCCCATTCGCCAAGCTCTTTTTCGAGCCACAAAATACAATCGTGATTTCATCAGCTTTATTAAAGCCAAGCCATCTTGCACTATAAATATTAATAACAAGTACAATAGCCAGTAATACACAACTGACAATGGTGATAGTCAATAACGACCAACCGTCAATTTTATGCCAAATACCTTCAACGACGGCTTCACTAAATGCAACATAAACCACCAGCAAAATAGAAGAGCGATCGGTTCTATTCACTAACATCTTATGATTATCAACCCAACGGCCAATTAATGGACGAGATAAATGACCGATAATAAAAGGCACCATCAGTTGTAATAAAATAGATTGTATCGCCCCCGCAGTATCAAAATGCTCAGCAGAGCCTTGTGTTTCCATTAAAAAACCCACCAGCACAGGGGATAAAAATACCCCTAAAATGCTTGATGCTGATGCACTACAGATTGCCGCGGCTACATTACCACCGGCAACAGAAGTAAAGGCAATAGCGGATTGTACTGTCGCAGGTAAAGCACAAAGATATAAAAATCCCATATAAACGGTAGGTGACATCCAGTCAGGTACCATAAACTGTAGTCCCAACCCTAGTAATGGGAATAAAACAAAAGTACTGGCAAAAACCACTAAATGTAAGCGCCAATGACCAAGTCCTGACAATATCGCTTCTCTAGAAAGCTTTGCCCCATGCAAAAAAAACAATAAGGCGATCGCAGCCGTAGTGAGATGTTGAAAGATGACTTTTATCTCACCTTGCGCAGGTAATAATGTTGCGAGTATGACCACCAAGATCATAATCATTAAAAAAGAGTCAATTTTTAGCTTTTGCCACCAAGACATGGTTTTCGTCACTCCCTAATGTTTACAGCTTAATTGTGGTTTTTGATTGATTTGAAAGGCTCCCGGCTTCAATTAAACGCATAACATTAATGGCCTGTGACACAGTAACAGGACTCTCTTCACCAAATGCAATCGCACGATAAATTTGCTGATAATAAGCGGGATAATTACCTGATAGAGTCGGTAACTTTGTTGTTACTAATTCACCACTCTCTGTCGATAATGTTAATTCACCCTCTTGAGGATCAGCCCCCCAGTTATACATTTCAGTCGGAAGATAACCCGCTTTTAATGCATCTTCTTGGGTATCTAAACCATATTTTACATAACTGCCTTTGGTCCCATGAATAGCAAAAATAGGCGTAGGTGAAGCAACCAACATAGAGGCATGTAAAATAACTTTCAGATGACCATAGTCTAATAGTGTATGAAAGTAGTCAGCATTTTTAGCATTAGGGCGCAACTGAGCAATATCAGCAGTGATTGCATAAGGTTGACCAAAAAGACATACCGCTTGGTCTAGTAAATGAGGGGCCAGATCGTACCAAAGTCCTCCACCAAGTCCGGCATCTTCACGCCAACGTTGGCGCACAGCGGGTCTAAAACGATCGAAATGCGCTTCATAGGCACTGACTTCACCTAATGTTTTATCGGCGAGTAATTTTTGAACGGTAAGAAAACCGGCATCCCAACGACGATTATGAAAAACTGAGAGTAATCTCTTAGCTTCTTTCGCTTGTTGTGCCAATTTTTCTGCTTCATCGAGTGTCAAAGTAAAAGGTTTATCGACAACAACATGTTTACCGTTTTTTAAGGCTTGTGAGGCGTAGGTATAGTGAGTGTTATTAGGTGTTGGAATAACAATTAAATCGATGTCTGGATCATCAATCAGTCGTTGTGGGTTGGCATACACCGTAATATTAGGAAAATCAGCGATAACTTTACTTTCATCAGAGCTTGAAATGGCTGACAGTGTTAACCCCTCAGTGGTACAGATCAGGGGAGCATGAAAGGTTTTACTTGCATAACCATAGCCTATAATCCCCACGTTTAAATTTTTTGTCATAACCCTATCCCGCTTTTATCTTTTTATTCTATAAATGAAAAATGACTTTCACTTCTACAGCTAAATAAATAATAACAAAGTTTGTGATAATATCTCGTTTAGAACTTAGTATAATAGTAGGATCTTTGATTAATGAAATTAAAACCTCAGACAAACGTTTTGCCCGAGCAATCCCCTAAAGCCCCTATTACGGGTTGGTTACTTGCCCCTTTGGCTTATTTGCTGTTGTCGATAGTGGGCTTAGGTTCAATGTCTGTTTTATATTTAATACGATATTTTTCAGATTTTTCGATTATCCACCAGCTACCTTTTCATGTGGTATCAAGCTGGTATCTTTCCGTGTTAACAACATGGGCGATGTTTGCATTTACCGCTTATTTATTAAGACAGTTCTTTTACCGCGCTAAAAATTTTCCTCGTTTATTTATTATTTGGTTATTAATTAACTTATTGTTGGCGATAAAAAGTTTCGGTTTTGCCCCTGTTGATGATCAAACCGCGGTTAAGTCACTATTATGGGCCGTTATGGCAACTGTCTGCTTTGTGCCTTATATCAAATATGCTAAGCGTGTCCGTGAAACTTTCACACAAGATCGATAACTTCATACATTTCAGCTTGATATTATACTCGCCCGTTTAGCCTCTTTATTTTATGAGGCTTTTTCTCCATTTTTTAACAATTTTGGCATAGCAATGACTGATTACTTGCTTTTATTCGTTGGTACCGTCTTGGTGAATAACTTTGTACTCGTCAAATTCCTCGGTTTATGCCCATTTATGGGTGTATCAAAAAAATTAGAAACCGCGATAGGAATGGGGTTTGCGACAACGTTTGTCATGACGATTGCCTCTATTAGCTCTTGGCTAATGGATACCTTTATTTTAGTTCCCTTAGACTTACTCTATTTACGTACACTCAGCTTTATTTTAGTGATTGCTGTTGTGGTGCAATTTACAGAAATGGTCGTAAGAAAGACGAGTCCAACGTTATATCGTCTATTGGGGATTTTCTTACCTTTAATTACCACCAACTGTGCCGTATTAGGGGTCGCATTACTGAATATCAATCAATCACATACCTTTATGCAATCAGCAGTATATGGTTTTGGTGCTGCGGTAGGATTCTCCTTAGTTATGGTGTTATTTGCAGCCATTAGAGAAAGACTGGCTGTCGCCAATATTCCTGCTCCTTTCAAAGGCTCTTCTATTGGCTTAATTACTGCGGGTTTAATGTCTCTTGCCTTTATGGGTTTTAGTGGTTTGGTGAAACTGTAATGAATTCTTTATGGATAGCAATTGGTGTACTGGGTGTACTAGGGCTTCTATTCGGCCTGATTTTAGGTTATTCCGCTCGTCGCTTTAAAGTAGAAGAAGATCCTATTGTGGAAAAAATTGATGCCATATTACCACAGAGTCAGTGTGGTCAGTGTGGTCATCCTGGTTGCCGCCCTTATGCAGAAGCGGTAGCTAATAATGGAGAAATGATTAACCGTTGTGCACCGGGTGGTGAACAGGTTATGTTAAAAATTGCCGAACTGATGGGGGTTGATCCACAACCACTTGACGGTGATGAAGAAGCATTAAATCCGGTGAGAAAAGTGGCTTTAATTGATGAAGACAACTGCATCGGGTGCACAAAATGTATTCAAGCATGCCCAGTGGATGCCATCGTCGGCGCTACTCGTGCAATGCACACCATAATAGAAGATCTCTGCACAGGGTGTGATTTATGTGTTCCACCTTGTCCAACAGACTGTATTACTTTAGTTCCTGTGAAAATGACGACCTCTAATTGGAAATGGGATTTAAATACTATCCCTGTAAGAAATATTCCTGCAGAGCCAGAAGAAACACCCGAAGATGAACCGTCATTAAAGACGGAGGATAACGCTCATGTTTAATCTCTTTTCGTTATTTAAAAAAGATAAAATTTGGGATTTTAAAGGCGGCATTCATCCTCCCGAAATGAAATTACAATCAAGTCGCACGCCTATGCGTATAGCCCAGTTACCGGATGAGGTTACCATCCCTATTCATCAACACTTAGGTACTCCTGGGCAACTTTGCGTTAAAGTGGGTGATCATGTTTTAAAAGGCCAAGCCTTAACTCGTGGTGTAGGAAGAACATTACCTGTTCATGCTTCTATATCAGGTACGGTCACGGCAATAGAGCCATTTCCAAGCACTCACCCTTCTGGTCTACCTGAAATTGCAGTGAAAATTGTCTCTGATGGTAAAGACGAATGGCGAGAAAAATCACCACTAGTTGACTATCAATCACAAAGTAAAGAGGTATTGCTTACCCGTATTCATGAAGCAGGCATTGCTGGATTAGGGGGAGCGGGTTTTCCAACAGCCACAAAATTAAAAGGTGGTGGTGATTTAGTTAAAACGCTCATCATAAATGCCGCTGAATGTGAGCCTTATATCACAGCTGATGACAGACTTATGCAAGAGCACGCAGATGAAGTTATTGCGGGTTGTCAGATATTAATGCATATACTGTCACCGGATGAAGTGCTGATTGGTATTGAAGATAACAAACCTGAAGCTATTGCCGCCTTAAAACAAGCATTAGCAGCACTCACAAATGAAAAACGTATTTTTATTCGGGTGATCCCTACCAAATATCCATCTGGAGGCGCTAAACAGTTAACCAAAATATTAACGGGCAAAGAAGTTCCTTCTGGCGGTCGCTCCTCTGATATTGGCGTATTAATGCAAAATGTGGGGACGGTAGTGGCAATTAAACGTGCCATTATCGATGATGAACCTTTAATTGAACGTGTCGTCACCGTAACTGGACAAGGGGCTAAAACCCCAGGTAACTTTTGGGCACGTTTAGGTACTCCTATTTATGCACTTATAAAACAAGCAGGCTTTGTTGCTGGCTCTGAGCAGATGGTCATTATGGGGGGGCCTTTAATGGGCTTCACCTTACCTGACTTAAATGCCCCCGTTATAAAAATTACTAACTGCTTATTAATTCCCTCTCCAGAAGAGATGGATACAGATAATATTGAAGAAGCCTGTATCCGTTGTGGTCAATGTGTTGACGCCTGCCCTAGTGGTTTACTACCACAACAACTTTACTGGTTTAGTAAAGGGAAAGAGCATGAGAAAGCGCAACAACATAATTTATTTGACTGCATTGAGTGCGGGGCTTGTGCTTTTGTCTGCCCTAGTAATATTCCATTAGTGCAATATTACCGCCAAGAAAAAGCAGAAATACGAGAAATTGATGCGGAAGCTAAGCGAGCGGCTGAAGCTAAGGCTCGCTTTGAAGCGAAAAAAATCCGTATGGAACGAGAAAAGCTTGAACGTGAGGCAAGACATCAACGTGCTGCAGTTAAGCTTGATGATCACCAACAAAATGAAGTGCAATCTGCACTTTCTCGTGTAAAAGAAAAACATAGCATTGGCAAAATTATTGCTGTTAAAGCAGGAGAACAACCTGACAACGCAGCGGCTATTGCTGCACGCAAAAAACGTAAAGAAGAAGCCCGAGCAAAACAAGCTGCTAAATTGGCACAACAGGTACCACAAAATACCCATACCACCGCCGATGCAGAAAGTGATCCGCGCAAAGCCGCTGTAGCGGCAGCATTAGCTCGTGTAAAAGCTAAGAAAGCTCAACAAGCGCAAGCAACTGCAAAAGTAGACACTCCTGCTGAAACTCCGGCAGAGGTGGAAACCGATCCGCGCAAAGCTGCTGTAGCCGCAGCATTGGCTCGGGTAAAAGCTAAGAAGGCTCAACAAGCACAGGCAACTGCAAAAGTAGACACACCGGCTGAAACTCCGGCAGAGGTGGAAACCGATCCACGTAAAGCAGCTGTGGCTGCTGCTATTGCTCGGGTAAAAGCTAAAAAATCTCAACAAGCACAGGCAACTGCAAAAGTAGACATACCTGCTGAAACTCAGGCTGAGGTGGAAACCGATCCGCGCAAAGCCGCTGTGGCTGCTGCTATTGCTCGGGTCAAAGCTAAAAAAGCTCAACAAGCGCAAGCAACTGCAGAAATAGACACACTGGCTGAAACTCCAGCAGAGGTGGAAACCGATCCGCGCAAAGCTGCTGTGGCCGCTGCTATTGCTCGGGTAAAAGCTAAAAAAGCTCAACAAGCGCAAGCAACTGCAGAAATAGACACACCTGCTGAAACTCCGGCTGATGCTGAGGTGGAAACCGATCCACGTAAAGCTGCTGTGGCTGCTGCTATTGCTCGGGTAAAAGCTAAAAAAGAAGCACAGCAACGCCATGCTAAAGAAGAAGTGACATTGGATTAATACAAATGAAATTTAGACCAATACAAAATAACAATAGCAAATTGAAAATCGCCAGCTCTCCATTTACTCATAATCAACAATCCACCAGTCAAGTGATGTTGTGGGTAATATTGGCCGCTATTCCAGGTATTCTATGCCAACTCTACTTCTTTGGTTTAGGGACGCTATATCAAATTATCTTGGCAATCATTGTCGCGCTATTGGCGGAGACTATTTGTGTCAAACTCAGAAAAGAAGATCCACTTCTATACCTAAAAGATAATTCCGCCTTACTAACAGGTATCTTACTAGCAATTAGTATTCCTCCTTTAGCGCCTTGGTGGATAATTGTTTTAGGGACATTTTTTGCGGTTGTTATTGCCAAACATATTTATGGTGGATTAGGTCAAAACCCATTTAATCCCGCGATGGTCGGTTATGTGGTGCTATTGATCTCCTTTCCTGTACAAATGACATCATGGATGCCCCCCATTGAATTACAAGCAGTGTCTTATAACTTTATAGATAGCTTAAGTATTTTCTTTACCGGACATACACCCTCAGGACTCACCCTTGAAGATTTAAGACGCTCTGTAGATGGCATTACCCAAGCCACACCACTTGATAGTTTTAAAACTGGATTATTAACCCACTCTATTGATGAAGTATTAGCAACGCCAATCTTACAAGGTGGATTTGCGGGAATGGGTTGGCAATGGGTGAATGTTGCCTATCTGGTTGGGGGCGTTATCTTGTTATATAAACGAATTATTAGCTGGCAAATTCCTGTTGCCATGTTAACGCTACTTGGTGTTTGTTCACTGATCAGTTGGGGGATCGATGCTACTCGTTACTCTCAGCCACTATTACAGCTTTTCTCAGGTGCGACGATGTTAGGGGCTTTCTTTATTGCCACCGATCCTGTTAGCGCCTCCACCACACCAAAAGGGCGATTAATCTATGGTGCAATCATTGGCCTATTAGTGTGGATTATTCGTGTCTATGGTGGTTATCCTGATGCCGTGGCCTTCTCAGTCCTATTAGCTAATATTGCTGTACCGCTTATTGATAGTTATACCCGTCCTCGGGTTTATGGACATTAATGGAGATAATGATGATCGAGATACTAAAACGTCATGGGTTAACATTAGCTATCTTTGCGGCCTGTACCACAGGGTTAACGGCTGTCGTCTATCACTTGACGGCGAATACTATCGCAGAGCAAGCGGCTTTAGAAAAACAGAAATTATTAGACCAAGTGATCCCAACCTCTCTCTACAATAACCATCTCGCGCAAGATTGTTATATTTTGACAGATAAAGCATTAGGTAATGAAAAACCACATAAACTTTATGTTGCTCGTTTTAATGGTAAACCTGTCGCCGCCGCATTAGAATCAACGGCACCTGACGGTTATTCAGGGGCGATTGAATTATTAGTTGGTGCTGATTTTAGTGGCAAAGTACTCGGTGTTCGCGTGACAACACATAATGAAACACCGGGGCTAGGTGATAAAATAGAAACGCGTATTTCAGATTGGATTTACTCATTAAGTAACAAGTTTATTACCAGTGATCATGACTCACATTGGGCGGTAAAAAAAGATGGTGGTGATTTTGACCAATTCACCGGAGCAACTATCACACCAAGAGCCGTCGTTAATGCATCAAAACGCACTGCATGGTTAATACAATCTTTACCTGAAAAATTAGATACCCTTTCAGCTTGTGAGGCGAATTAAAATGAGTATGATCAAAGAACTGTTTTCACAAGGATTATGGAAGAATAACTCTGCTTTAGTTCAATTATTAGGGCTGTGCCCATTACTGGCAGTGTCTTCTACCGCGACCAATGCTCTAGGCTTAGGTCTAGCCACAACATTAGTATTAGTTTGTACCAATGTAGCAGTGTCTAGTTTACGTCGTTGGGTTCCCTCTGAAATTCGTATTCCAATTTATGTTATGATTATCGCATCCGTTGTTAGTGCGGTACAATTGCTTATCAATGCCTATGCTTATGGTTTATACCAATCGTTAGGAATATTTATTCCTCTTATTGTCACTAACTGTATTGTGATTGGTCGTGCAGAGGCGTTTGCAGCTAAAAATGAAGTTTTCCCTTCAGCAATTGATGGCTTTGCTATGGGATTAGGTGCAACAGCGGCACTCTTTGTTTTAGGGGCAATGCGTGAAATATTAGGTAATGGCACTTTATTTGATGGTGCTGATTTATTATTAGGTGAATGGGCGCAAGTATTAAGGGTTGAGATAGTACATTTAGACTCACCTTTCTTACTGGCTATTTTACCACCCGGTGCCTTTATTGGTTTAGGTTTTATGCTGGCCATAAAATACCTGATTGATGAAAAACAGAAAAAACGCGTTCCATCCACGACCAAAACCTATGAAAAAGAACAAGGTTGTGGCAGTCATATTGTTAAAAACTAATTTGTGAGCATAATGAATCAAGCTAAACGTATAGAAATTTTAACTAGGTTGCGGGATAACAATCCGCATCCTACTACTGAGTTAAGATTTAACTCCCCGTTTGAATTATTGATCTCCGTGTTACTCTCTGCACAAGCCACCGATGTTAGTGTTAATAAGGCAACAGCAAAACTTTATCCTGTTGCCAATACACCTCAAGCAATGCTGGAATTAGGTGTTGAGGGGATCAAATCCTATATTAAGACCATTGGCCTATTTAATACAAAAGCTGAGAATGTGATTAAAACCTGCCAAATATTGGTAGATAAACATCATGGCCAAGTTCCTGAAAATAGAGAAGCTTTAGAGGCATTACCCGGTGTCGGTCGTAAAACAGCGAATGTCGTACTTAACACCGCTTTTGGTTGGCCGACCATTGCTGTTGATACACATATCTTTCGCGTGTGTAATCGCACTAAATTTGCACCGGGAAAAAATGTTAATGAAGTGGAACAAAAACTGCTAAAAGTGGTACCGGCAGAATTTAAAGTCGATTGCCACCATTGGCTTATCCTGCATGGTCGTTATACCTGTATTGCCAGAAAACCACGGTGTGGCTCTTGTATTATTGAAGATCTCTGTGAGTATACCGAAAAAACAGATCCACAATAACATTGTGCAAATTTCTCTGTTTTTCTGATGCATATTACTTGCGTCATTACACACAATCGAATAAAACTATTGCCCACTTTTATTATTAAAATTGCCGACTTTCCGGAAAAATATGTTTCAAGACAATCCGCTGCTTGCTCAGCTAAAACAGCAACTCCATGCCCAAACACCGCGCGTGGAAGGCCTTGTAAAAGGGACAGATAAAGGCTTTGGCTTCCTTGAAGTTGATGGTCAGAAAAGCTATTTTATCCCTCCTCCTCAAATGAAAAAAGTGATGCACGGTGATCGCATTATTGCTGCCGTACATACTAATAATGATAAAGAGTCCGCTGAGCCTGAAGAGCTGGTAGAACCCTTTTTGACTCGCTTTGTCGGCCGTGTTCAGAAAAAAGAAGGTGATAATCGTCTATGGATTATTCCTGATCACCCTCTACTCAAAGATGCCATTCCTTGTCGTCCTGTAAAAAGCTTAACGCATCCATTTGCCGATCAAGATTGGGCAGTGGCGGAAATGCGCCGACATCCTCTTAAAGGTGATAAACATTTCCAAGCTGAATTAACTGATTTTATTACCGATAAAGATGACCATTTTGCACCTTGGTGGGTGACATTAATGCGTCATCAATTAGAGCGAAATGCACCTGAAGTAGACAGTGAAACATTAACCTTACATGATGATCTACCACGTGAAGATTTAACCGCGCTCTCCTTTGTGACCATCGATAGTGCTTCAACCGAAGATATGGACGATGCGTTATATATTCGTAAAGAAGAAAATGGCCAACTTTCACTGTATATCGCTATTGCCGATCCAACGGCTTATATTCAGCCTAATAGTGAATTAGATACCATTGCAGCACAACGAGCGCTAACAAACTATCTACCGGGCTTTAATATCCCGATGTTACCTCGTGAGCTATCAGATAATCTCTGCTCATTGCGCCCTAATGAAAAACGCCCTGCGTTAGTCTGCCAAGTGGGTATCATGGAGGATGGTGCATTAACCGATGAGATCCACTTCTACTCAGCATGGGTAGAATCAAAAGCAAAACTGGTTTATGACAATATTTCTGATTGGCTAGAAGGTGAAGAAACACAGTGGGCACCTGAAAATGAGATTGTTCATGAACAAGTCATGCTATTAAAAGAGATGAGCGAGAAACGTCATGTATGGCGTGAACAACATGCTCTCGTCTTTAAAGAGCGTCCTGACTATCGCTTTATTCTTGATGACAGTGGCAACGTATTAGATATCGTGGCGGAAAAACGTCGTACTGCCAACCGTATCGTGGAAGAAGCGATGATCACCGCCAATATTTGTGCGGCAAAGGTACTTAGTCGCAATCTCGGTTTTGGTATTTATAACGTTCATACTGGTTTTGATCCGCTCTATATTGATCAAGTCTCACAAACCTTAAAAGAGCACGGTATTGAAACTAACGCAGATGAGTTATTAACCCTTGAAGGTTTCTGTCGCTTACGTCGTGAACTGGATAATCAGCCAAACCAATTCCTTGATAGCCGTATTCGTCGTTTCCAAAACTTCGCTGAAATAAAAACAGAGCCAGGCCCTCACTTTGGTTTAGGCCTTGAAGCTTATGCGACATGGACATCACCGATCCGTAAATACAGTGATATTTTAAATCACCGCTTATTAAAAGCGATTATCAGCAAAAGTGCGGCAGAAAAACCGCAAGATGAAGATTGTGTTCGTATTGCCGAACGTCGTCGTGCTAACCGTATGGCCGAGCGCGATGTCGGTGATTGGTTATATGCGCGCTTCTTAAAACCTTTTGCTGGCACTGAGAGTACCTTTAATGCCGAAATTATTGATATTACTCGTGGTGGTATTCGGGTACGTTTAGTTGAAAATGGGGCTATTGCCTTTATTCCTGCACCATTTTTACATGCAGTACGTGACGAAATTCAATGCAGTCAAGAAACTGGCTCTGTCATTATTAAAGGTGAAACAGCCTATAAGCTTAATGACATTATTCCGGTACGTATTGAAGATGTGAAACTAGAAACGCGTAATATTGTTGCTCGTCCGATTTAACAGCTATTTAGCGTAATAGATATTATCAAGCTGATAACCTACTCAGGTTATCAGCTTTTTTATTTTATTTTGCGACTCTACAGATATATAAAGTGACACCGTCACCACTAAAACTAGTTTGCTAATAATAAAAATGCGCCGACCTTCAACAAGATAAGCGCACTATATGTAGAATACTAGGCTTCAATCAATGATTGGGGTTGTGATAAAAAACGACCTCAGCCTCCGGCCAATTTCACTTTCATCCCTTTCGCTTCTAATAAAGATTTAATTAAATCCCGTTTATCACCTTGGATTTCAATTAATCCCTCTTTAACACTGCCACCACAACCACATTTCTTTTTTAATTCAGCCGCTAATTTAGCCAGAGCTGCATCATCCAAATCAATACCGGAGATAACACAAACACCCTTACCTTTACGGCCACTGGTTTGACGTTGGATACGCACAATACCATCACCGGCGGGGCGTGTAGGTTTCTGCTCTTCTTCTTTAATCCGACCAATATCAGTAGAATAAACCAGCCGAGAATTATTATCCATGTTGCACAACACCTTGTATAGAACGATTAATTTGCTGTAAAGTTTCCAGTGGATTTTCACTGCGTGTAATAGGTCTGCCGATCACCATATAATCCACCCCAGCCACTATCGCTTGCTCTGGCGTCATAACTCGACGCTGATCACCCACTTCGCTCCCCGCGGGTCGAATTCCGGGAGTGACCAATAAAAAGTCATCACCACACACTTGTTTAAAACGAGTGGCTTCATGGGCCGAACATACCACACCATCAAGACCACAGGCTTTAGCCAGTAATGCTAAGCGTTCGGCTTGTTCTGCTGGAGTTAGGTTAATGCCCAATTCAGTGAGATCGGATTGATCCATACTGGTCAACACAGTGACAGCGGTTAATAGCGGTGCCTCTTTGCCAAATGATCTTAAGCTCTCCTTTGCCGCACGCATCATACGACTACCACCACTCGCATGCACATTTACCATCCATACCCCTAAATCGGCAGCCGCGGCAACTGCTCTCGCCACCGTATTGGGTATATCATGAAATTTTAAATCTAAGAAAATATCAAACCCTTGCTGTTGCAATTGCGTTACAAATTGCGGTCCAAAGCGAGTAAACATCTCTTTACCAATTTTAAGGCGACAAGATGAAGGGTCGATAAGTTGTGCAAAATCGAGTGCACTTTTTTGGTCTTCATAGTCTAGTGCCACAATAACGGGCGCGCAGGTAGAGCTGGGCGATTTTTTATCACAATCAAATGACATTTTAAGGCCTTTATTTATCAAGAGACTATTAAAAGTGACATCGTCACTGACCATCTAAGCCACGTATCGGCTTAACGGTATCCCAAGAGCGACAGGATGGACAATGCCAATATAATGCATGGGAGGTAAAACCACATTTATGGCAACGGTAATCAGGTTTTGTGCGGATCTGCTCACCGACCATATAACGTAATAAGATCAGGCTCTCTTTTGCGCGTCCTTCTTCTGCTTCAGCTAAATGATAGCGCATTAAACGATAGAAAAGTCGCATGGTAGGATGACGTTCTAGTTGGCGATTAATATATAACTGTGCAGCTTCAATGCCCTCTTTCTCTTCAATAATATCGGCAAGATAAAGCTCTGCAATAGCACCACAATTACTCTCGACACATTGACGTAGATAGGCTTCCCAACGTGCGGGATCACCTTGAGATTGGAAGCATTCAAAAAGCATTGGCAAGGTCTCACTGACCATCTCTTTATCTTGCTCAATCACTTTCATTAATACATCAATGGCTTTATTTTTTTCATCGCGCGCGATATAGATACGACCATACATAATGGAAACACGGGCACAAAGTGGATCCATTTGCCCGGCTTTTTGTAGAAAACTTAGCGCATTATCAAGATTATCACTGCTCATTTCTTGCAATGCGAGTTCACAATAGAAATGAGCAATTTGCTCTTTAAGTTCATGTTGACCCAGTTTTACCAATTTCTCTGCGGTTTCTATCGCCTTACCCCAGTCACTGGTAAGTTGATAAATGGCTAGGAGGGATTGTAATGCACTTTGACGAAAATCCTGCTCATCAATCAGCTGTAAAAACATATGTTCAGCGCGATCATAAACCCCTGCTGCGACATAATCACGGCCAAGTTGCTGAATAGCGAGAAGACGTTGTTCAAAAGAGAGTGCCGCGCTCTCCATTAACGATTGGTGAATACGAATCGCACGTTCAACTTCACCACGAGAGCGAAATAGATTACCTAAAGTAAGATGTGCTTCAAAGGCTGAGCTATCCTCTTTAAGCATTTCAAGGAACAGATCAACCGCTTTGTCTTGTTGATCAGAAAGTAAAAAGTTAACCCCTGCCACATATTCACGTGACAGGCGATCGGCATTTTGCTGTTTATCCTGTTGCGCACCACGACGCCCCATATACCAGCCATAAGCCGCAGCGACCGGTAATAACAGAAACAGCAACTCAAGCATCTATTCTCGTCCTTATTTTACAGTAGAAACGGCTGTAGAACGATTTTCTTGGCTTTCTTGTTTGGTTTGCTCACTTTCAAGGCGCTTAATTTTACGCTTTGCTCTTACTAATGATAAACGTACTCGCAAGTAAAAAACGCCACTGACGATCCAGCCCAGTACAAAACCAACACCAAACAGCGTGGCTAATAAAGTAGAGATACGATATTCACCTTGAGCAATAAGATAATTGAAGGTGATCACCTGATCATTATTTGAACCTAACGTCATGGCTATTACGACAATAGCTAGCACCAGAACAACCAAAATAAAAAGTAGAACTTTCTTCACATTATTTCCTTTTTATTCTCTTTTCTTTGGATAAGGGATAAAGGTAGCATTTTCACCACTCACAAAGAAAGTCATTTCTTAGAATCATCTGATTTTCGTATATTTTTTCACATAAATAGTGAAAAATAAATTCGCTATCTCAAAAAGAAAAACGATTATCAAGGTTTTAACAACAATCGTCGTTCAATCATCCAAAATGCACACCACACCAACACAGCACTAATCAGAATACCGACAATCACATCAGATGCCCAGTGCATACCTAATATTATTCGTCCGACAGTCACATCAATACCCCATAATATCCCTAAGCTGGCTAAAAAATAATGACGTCGTAACATACACAGCACAAACACAAATAAAGCCAGTGTTGCAGAGAATAAGCTGTGTCCAGAAGGAAAGGCATAACCGGTTTCTGCTCGCCAATGGCTTAATTGCCATTGAGGGATCAGCGACGAATGAGATAATCCATTATGCAACAGTTGCTCACGCTCAGGACGAGACACTTGGTAAAAATGTTCTGGTGATATTGATAGTTGGTTACTGACCCAAACCACATAAGGTCGTGGCTCTTTAACGCTATTTTTTACAACCACTTTGATCAACTGCCCCAACATCAAAGTCGCGACCATAATAATTGCCAACTGAATAAATGCTTTTTTAGGTAGTTTAAGAATAAAAAAGAGCAAAACAAGGCAAAGTAATATAGTTAAAGCTCCCCAAGGTTTAGCCGCACTATTGGCTATCCATAAAGTGCTTTCGCCTCCCAGAGGATGTGCTGATGGTTGCCATTGCCATCCCAGAATAAGCACCACAATAGGTACAATCAAAAGCAATCCACTTCCTAAAAGCATCAATACTGATATTTGCTTATTCAATCTATTTGTCCTTATCTATTCTGTATGCACTGTTTTTATTTACTGATGATTAACTGATATAAATGATTAGTATAAACAATACCAGTTTAGCAATAAATAATTATGCAAGTAGGCTCAAAATCTGATAATTTGTTTAGGTGTGATTTATTAAGTGTGTGTGATCAAATTCCCTGCCGATTTAGACAAGGAACCATTTCAGTGTTTTATTTCTCTTTGTCCTCGTTATAAAGTGTATAATCTTGAACGAGAGTATCACCTGAAATTATGAGTCAAAAATAATGAAATTAAGACGTATCGCAGAAGCAAAACTCCCTACTCCTTTTGGTGAGTTTTTAATGGTGGGTTTTGAAGAAATTGCCACAGGAAAAGATCATGTTGCCCTCGTTTTTGGTGACATTTCTGGCACAAAACCCGTTTTATCCCGTATTCATTCTGAATGTTTAACTGGCGATGCACTATTTAGCCTGCGTTGTGATTGTGGTTTTCAGCTAGAAGCTGCCCTTTCACAAATTAGCAAAGAAGGCCGTGGTGTATTACTTTATCATCGCCAAGAAGGTCGCAATATTGGTTTACTTAATAAAATCCGCGCTTATGCATTACAAGACCAAGGATTAGATACTGTCGAAGCTAATCTAAAGTTAGGATTTAAAGCCGATGAGCGCGACTTTACCCTTTGCGCTGATATGTATAATCTATTAGGCATACATGAAGTACGATTATTAACCAATAATCCAAAGAAAATCGAAATAATGAAAGAAGCTGGGATCAACGTGGTAGAGCGTGTTCCATTAATCGTAGGACGTAATCCAAGTAATGCTCATTATCTTGATACTAAAGCGGATAAAATGGGACATATGTTATTTAAAAAAGCGCAATAACATAAATATCGGATAGATTATCAGCGTTATTATTCAATCCGGGTGATTTAGCCCGGATTTTATTTTCCTGCACTTACCCCATCAAGCTACTGACTATTTTCAAGATGATTTTTTATCCTTTAATTATTAAATTATATCATGTGAAATTTTATCATATGGCAAGCTGTTGACTCTTTAACTGGCTTTAAGCTATTTATAACTAAATAATTTTTAATAGGAATAGCATAATGCCATTACATTTTTCTGGTAGGATTTTTGCGTCTCTTTTATTAGCTGGGACACTATTAACAGGTTGCGATAACAATGATAACAACCGTTATGCAATTAAAGTGGGGGTGATTAATGGTGCAGAGCAAGATGTGGCAGAAGTCGCTAAAAAAGTGGCTAAAGAAAAATATGGTTTAGAGGTTGAGCTGGTGGGTTTTAGTGGCTCATTGTTACCTAACGATCCCACTGCAAACAAAGAATTAGATGCCAATGTGTTCCAACATCGCCCTTTCCTTGAGCAAGATAATCGTTCTCGTGGTTATAACCTCGTCGCGGTAGGCAATACCTTTGTTTTTCCTATGGCAGGTTATTCAACCAAAATTAAACATCCTCAAGAATTAAAACCCGGTGATACAATAGCACTGCCCAATGATCCAACCAACTTGGGGCGCGCATTATTATTGCTACAAAAAGAGAAACTGATCACCTTAAACCCTGACAGTGGCCTATTACCCACAACACTCGATATTATTGATAATCCACTTAAATTAAATATTATGCAATTAGAAGGTGCGCAACTACCACGAGTATTAAACGATCCCCAAGTAACAGTTGCGATAATTAGCACAACTTATATCCAACAAATTAATTTATCACCAACCAAAGACAGTATTTTTATTGAAGATAAAAGTTCACCTTATACTAATATTATTGTTACAAGAGAAGATAATAAAGAAGCAGAGAATGTACGCGATTTTATTAAAGCCTACCAGTCACCCGAAGTGGCAACAGCCGCTGAGACTATTTTTAAAGGTGGTGCTATTCAAGGGTGGTAAACACGACTTATAATTTATCAGGTCACTTATAATAAGTGACCTATTTATTAATAGTTATGACCCAAAATAAAACTTTAATTTATTATTTTCATCTGCTTTAATTGATACTTGAAGATCATTACCATATTGATCATATATAATACAATTCATTTCTTCATCTTTCCTACTGGATGTAAACGCTTTTCCATATTCTATACTATAGCTCCAGAAACATACCCCATCCTCATCATTTGCTGATGTGACCGGAATTAAAGTATCTGGTTTAAAATGGAATTCCTTAGTGTAATAATGAGGCTTTAATGGAATTTTTTTAATATATTTATCAGTCGATGTGCTAATAATCTGATAATGACCTTTTTGAAAATAATGAAAAGATTTATTTTCTTCATACTCTACACTCTTAGTTATCGTTCTATTATTACCGTTAAACCTTAGATAATATTTCGTCAAGACATCACCTGATGTTTCTACATCTTTTTCTATTCTAGGATTTACCAGCGGTTCTATGTCTACATCTGCTTCTGTAAATATTTTTTTTGGTGCAACGTCCAGAATGATAAAATTTAAATAATCACTGTAATTATTTTTAAAGGCTGTAGTATACTCTTTTCCTTTAATGTGAGTCTGTGCACAAATTCTAAAGGTATCTATCACTTTATTAACAGAAAGATAAATAACACAAGTAGATGCATCAGGGGAGTTCAATGTTGCTTCTTCACTGCTTGGAAATACAAATCCATTTTCTTTATCAGATAAAGAAATATCATTGCGGTCAATAGGAAGATTTTTTTCATTTACAATATGTGTATTTCTATAAATATCTTCTTTGGCTATTTTTATGATACGACCATTTTTATCTAAAGCCTCTATATAAATAGTAATAGGTACCTGATGTCTACCATTAACATATGCAGTCGCTGTACTGTTATATCTATTAATATAAATATAAAATGCTCTTAGTTCATCAATATCATCCCAAGAGCCAAATTGGCTCTTAATAACCTCACCTTTCGATACAATTGTATTTCCCTCAACAGTCGCATAACCAGTCACCCAACCATTTTTTTCAACTATTGCATCACCACGAACAATAGCATATTCTGATACTTTAGCATTATCTTTAATAACAGCATTATCATATATTACAGCATCGTCAGATATTCTCGCATTATCTTTAATAACTGCATTATCATATATTACAACATCATCAGATATTGTCACATTATCTTCCACTAGCACATTACCATAAATCTCTGCATTGTCTTTTACTTTACTATTTCCCTTAACTATTGCATTACCGTAGATCTTCACATTATTTCTTATAATTGCATTATCTGTGACTTTAGCATTACCAAATACCATTACATTATCAAAAATAAAACAATTATCATCTCTACTTAAATTACTTTCATTTTCTATCCATCCTCCTGGACTATCTGTATACACTCTTCTAATTCTATATAAAGTAACACCATTATATTCTTTTGTTTCACTCGTTATTTTATATTTCTTCATAAACACCTCCATAATAACACCCTGTTAATATTGTTATATTAACTTGATACTCATTAAAAATACGTTTAGCATTTAATGGTTAGTTTATAGTATTAGATGAAATCATTTGTCGATATTATGAAATATAAAAATATTCTATTATAAAAAAGAAAGCGAAGAATTAATTCATCATTCTTCGCCAACTAATTAATACTTACTAAATTATTTTACAACATATTACGAATAACATAATGCAAGATCCCGCCATGTTCAAAATAAGCCAGCTCAGTTTGCGTATCAATACGACAACGAGCCATAATAGTTTCTTGGCGACCATCTGCAAAAGTAATATTGACAGCGACATCTTGACCCGGTGTTAGCGAATTAAGCCCCGTTATCTCAATTTTTTCATCACCTTTGAGCCCTAAAGTCTGGCGTGATACACCGTTAGGAAATTCTAAAGGTAATACTCCCATACCAATCAAATTAGAACGGTGAATACGTTCAAACGATCCGGCTATCACCACTCGCACACCTAATAATCGTGTACCTTTGGCGGCCCAGTCACGGCTAGAGCCTGATCCATATTCATTACCGGCAATAATGGCTAAAGGCGTATTTTCTTGCTGATAACGCATCGCCGCATCATAAATGGCTAACGTTTCTCCCGTTGGAATATGTTTTGTAAAGCCCCCTTCGATCCCCGGCACCATTTCATTACGAATACGGATATTTGCAAAAGTTCCTCGCATCATAACTTCGTGATTACCACGTCTTGAACCGTAAGAGTTAAAGTCTTTTGGTTCAACACCATGCTCTCGAAGATAACGCCCTGCAGGACTATCAGCTTTAATATTCCCTGCAGGTGAAATATGATCGGTGGTCACCGAGTCACCTAATATGGCTAAAATACTGGCTTGGTGAATATCTTTAATCGCCTCAGGTGTTTTTGTCATACCTTCAAAAAAAGGAGGATGGCGAATATAGGTAGAATCAGGTTGCCAAGCATACACCGGGGTATCTTGTATTTTTAGTGATTGCCAAGTTTCATCACCATCAAATACCGCAGAATACTCTTTATGGAACATCTGCGTTTTTACTTTTTCCACCGCATCGGCAATGGCTTTACTATCAGGCCAAATATCTTTTAAATAGACCGGATTGCCCTGCTTATCTTCACCTAATGGCTCTTTGGTCAAATCAATATTCATATTACCAAATAGCGCATAAGCCACGACTAAAGGAGGAGAAGCAAGCCAGTTGGTTTTCACTAAAGGATGGATACGACCTTCAAAGTTACGATTACCCGATAATACAGCGGCTATAGTTAAATCATTATCTTTAATCGCCTCTTCAATCGGGGCTAATAAAGGCCCTGAATTACCAATACATGTGGTACAACCATAACCAACCAAATTAAAACCAAGTTTATCTAAATAAGGTGTTAATCCTGCCAGTGCTAAGTAGTCTGTCACCACTTTAGAGCCGGGGGCTAATGACGATTTGACCCATGGCTTACGCTGTAGGCCTTTTTCTACCGCATTTTTAGCCAGTAGACCTGCGGCCATTAAGACATTAGGGTTAGAGGTATTGGTACATGAGGTGATCGCTGCAATCACTACCGCACCATCCGTTAAGGTAAAAGGAGGCTGATTATCAATAGTGACCTGAGGATATTGAGCGAGAGGTTTTTTATTTGTTTCAAGCTCTACAGCAGCTTTAAATGCTTTTGGTACATTCAGCAAGTTAACTCTATCTTGTGGTCGTTTAGGGCCAGCAAGACTTGCTTCCACAGTGCCCATATCTAACGATAAGGTTGAGGTGAAAATAGGTTCATCACCGGCATGACGCCATAAGCCTTGCTCTTTACTATAGGCTTCAACTAATGCAATTTCTTGCTCTTCACGCCCGGTAAGACGTAAATAATCTAGTGTAATTTCGTCAATAGGAAAGAAGCCACAGGTTGCACCATATTCAGGTGACATATTGGCAATCGTCGCTCGGTCAGCAAGAGGCAAAGAAGCTAGTCCATCACCATAAAACTCAACAAATTTCCCTACCACACCATGTTGACGTAACATTTGCGTTACGGTTAATACTAGGTCAGTCGCTGTGATCCCCTCACGTAGTTTACCCGTTAACTTAAAACCTACCACATCAGGGATCAGCATTGAGATCGGTTGGCCTAACATCGCAGCTTCCGCCTCAATGCCACCAACGCCCCAACCCAACACGCCCAGACCATTGATCATAGTAGTATGTGAATCGGTTCCAACCAAAGTATCAGGGTAAGCAATATGTCGGCCATTTTGTTGTTCAGACCATATCGCTTTACCTAAATATTCTAAGTTAACCTGATGGCAAATGCCCGTTCCAGGAGGTACTACACGAAAACGTTCAAACGACTGTTGCCCCCAACGTAAAAAGAGATAACGCTCATAGTTACGCTGCATTTCAATTTCAACGTTTTTCTCAAAAGCATCATCACTGGCATATTTATCAACCATCACCGAATGGTCGATAACCAAGTCAACAGGAGAAAGTGGATTAACTTTTTCTACATTTCCCCCCAAAGATTTTACGGCTTCACGCATAGCGGCTAAATCAACAACGGCAGGTACACCCGTAAAATCTTGCATTAATACTCTTGCTGGGCGATAGGCTATTTCACGGGAGGCGTGGGCATTTTTTTGCCAATCTACCAATGCCTTAATATCATCTTCAACAACCGTATCATCATCAAGATAGCGGACTAAATTTTCTAGCAGAACCTTTAACGATTTAGGGAGACGAGTGATATCCCCTAATTGACGAGCAACTTCAGAAAGACGGTAATACTCATATTGATGAGTACCTACAGAGAGCGTAGAAAGACTCTCCTTTTTCAGACGTAACGACATAGCTCCTCTCCTTCTTATTTTTATGCTGACAGCAATCACAAACTATCAAAATAGGTAAGGTTATCTATTAACCATATCATAGAAAGAGAAATTTCGCTTACGGACCACACGATTTGTTAATATGATGTTATTGAGATTATATTACTAACAAAACTTAATCTCTTTCTTTTAACTTAATTAGGATTTAATGGGGGTATTATTGCAAATAAAGGATAATGTATATGAACAATCAACAAGCCGAACAACTAAAAAAGATTATGATGGCTGATAGTTATTTTGCACAACCTATTACGCCCCCTTTTCCACAGCCTTTAGCAATAAAATCATTACAACAGACACTTAATATCAAAGATACAGAAGGACTTGTTCAATTTATTATCGCTTCACCTAAACGTTTTAACGAATCAGAAAAAATGATCATGACACAACTGAAAGATATACAAATTGCCTTAATCTCTATTATGTCGAATCATCTTTCAGTATTGAAAAAAGAAGATAGTGAAGCTTATTATCAACCAGAGCATTGGCTAGAAACCCTTAATCATTTGCCTTTGCTTAGCCGTAATAAAGTTGAAAGCAAACGACTTGATAAGCAAACATTTGATTTTTCAATTGCTCAAGCCTTTGTGCAACTGTTATTAGGTGCAGCCATTAATGCAGCGTCACCGTCATTAGCCGAGTTTATCGATTTTTTACGCAATCAGGGACAACAAATTGAACTAGGAATACGCCAATCCTTTGATAGCTATAAAACGATAACTATTGCAGGTGTGACGGAAATCCTTAATCATAATAATCAGCTTATTTTTGTACCTAAATTAAAAATAATGAGTCTACGTTTCTCACATCGAACAGCCAAAATGTTATTAGCCAGTTGTTCGGGGCGAAAATTTACGATTTCAGTAGAATACACAACAATCACCTCAATTTTTGATATTGGTGCACTTAATGATCCACTGATTAATCGACAATTTTATGCTTTTTTAAATAAGTTTCGTCAGTTGAGTATTACTCAATCTGATTCATTTTTTAGTGGGGACTTTTTATTGCAATAGCATTAATGTTATAAGTTACATAATGATAAAAGGCGGGATAATATACCCGCCTTTGCGTATTAAACTAAAGGTAACTCGATATCTTTAAATAACTCTTCAATTTCTTCATTGGTGCGTAAAGCTGTCGCTTGTTCCACCAAATTACGTGTTAGATGTGGGGCAAAACGCCACATAAAGTCATACATATAACCACGTAAAAAACCACTACGTCGAAATGCAATTTTTGTGGTGCTATAACTAAATTTATCACGCATATCAATAGCGACTAAATCGCTATCAAGCATCGGATCAAATGCCATACTCGCAATCACACCAATACCTAAGTGTAGCCTGACATAAGTTTTTATTACATCCGCATCCGTTGCAGTAAAAACAATTTTAGGCTTTAAACCCACTTTACCAAAGGCTTCGTCAAGATCAGAACGCCCAGTAAAACCATGGGTATAAGTAACGATATCGTAAGTTGCAAGCTCTTGTAAGGTAACTTCACGCTTTTGCGCCAATGGGTGATCTTTAGTTACCACCACAATACGATTCCAACGATAACAAGGTAACATCACTAAATCGTTATACAGATGTAGTGATTCTGTCGCTATAGCAAAATCACTTTTACCACGGCAAACATCTTCTGCAATTTGTGTCGGTGAACCCTGATTCATATGTAATGACACTTCGGGATAACGTTCTATAAAACCTTTAATCACAGGGGGTAAAACATAACGCGCTTGTGTATGAGTGGTGGCAATAGAAAGCGAACCGCGATCAGGATAAGTGTGTTCCCCTGCAGCCGAGCGGATAGCTTCTGTTTTGGATAATATCTCACGAGATAATCTGACAATTTCTTCCCCCGCTGGCGTCACATGTGTTAAGTGCTTACCACTGCGAGAGAATATTTGTATACCCAACTCATCTTCTAGCATACGAATTTGTTTACTGATCCCCGGCTGAGAGGTATATAAACGCTCTGCTGTCGTTGAGACGTTTAAATCGTTATTCACCACTTCAACGATATAACGCAACTGTTGTAATTTCATAGAAGCACGATCCCTTTACAAAAGACTTATTATTCTGTTATTCCGCTCATATTCATATAACTAAAAAGAATAATAAATAAGCAATATATAACCACTATATCACTTATTTCATTTCGGTCTAACGTAATTAATAAGGTTATTTAGGTTTTATTATATCGAATAGTTATAAGCTATAAAAATCGGTAGAAATCTTGCTGTCTCTGGATGGTCTTGATTGTATTGTGATAATAACAATTTACTGATTCGATTTACTGTTAAAACCACTGTACTATTACCTAGTAAGCGTTGGAAAGTACAGTAAACGGTCAGGAGCAACGGAGTCATATTTAACGTAATGTACATACATAGAAGATGATCACCATCGAAGGTTAGCTCATATCAAATAAATCTATAAGATTGCATAGTTAAATTAATAGTTGAATTAGAATAGTAACCTATTGATTAATCAATATATCTAACAAAAGAAGTAAACACTTTTTCATCACTATTCTCGATTATTTCATTGAAATTAATTATTCTGCTATAACTAGATCCGTCCAATATTTTAATATTGCCGTTAGGGAAAATAGCTTTGTTATCATTTGAGATGATAGTCGTGGTTAATTTAGGTTCAACTTTATAATTAAAATAAATTTCTCCATCTGATTTATTGGATAATTTTTGTTCATCCTCCATTATTGATGATGAGTAATAGATGGACTGTTCATCCTTTTCTTCCACTATAACAGGGGCTAATGTAGCAAATAATTTTATTTTTGGATGTTCACTATTAGTCAATGAAAAAACCATATTTCTTCTAACAAGCACTTCATATTTAGTAGATAATGGTGCTATCTCTATTTCTACCAGCTTCCAATTACACCATCCCCCTCCATCAATAGGCACGATATAGGTTGCGGTTTTATTATCCTCTGCTATTTTACGCTCTGCTTCCACTTCTTGCGTTAAAGAGGAATAAGTGACTTCGGTATAATCAGCACTAAAATGAGAACGTTCACACTTATTTGACGTATAAGTACCAATAACTTCCACTGCTGTTTCAGGTGAAATAGTTGAATAAACCGTGATTTTTTTGCCATCATTATTCATATTGACGGGAAATTTATTATCAAGATATATATTGATAAGCCCACTACAACCACCTAACAATAGATAAGGGATAAGAACAAATAATTTAATCATTGTCATTAGCATATTTGAACCTTTTCATCGCCGTTATGCCTTCTGGCATCAATAATGTGGGTAATATATTACTGACAGGATCTGCCGTGATGTTACCTTGTGTTTTCCCTTCAATGGAAATATAGCAAGGTGTTGGCATAACAATATCCTTTTATCAAAAATAACAAATTAAACTAAACGATTACACTAAAAACACTTCGTCCGTTATATCCGCTACCTTAGCCAGTGCGTACAATAAGACTTGAATAAAGGATAATAAAAGCTTATTAATAAACTGTAAACAGCTCCCATATTTAGTATCTCTCTAGCATAAGTCACTTTGCGTAAAATAATTGAAATATCACTATATCATGCTACATAAATAATCATAAAAAGTGTTTGCCAATATAAAATATGACTAATAAACAAACAAATCACTCATAACCCAGTAAATACTGTGTACAGTAAAATATATTTTATTTCGAATATGGGAAATTTAAAAAATAGTTAATAACGCATTGATTTTAAACAATTAAAAATTAATCACACTCAATTGAGTTACCTTGCCACTTTAAATAGCTCAATTTTATCAATATATTTAGCTACTAAGCTTGGTTTAATTAAAATATAATTCTAAATAAGCCGTTTATTTTATTTAGCCTATATAATATGTCTGTTTTTTAATCTTCTTTTGGGCTTTTTATATTCATTTTATGAATAATGATAAAATTCGGATTGCATAAATAAGGAGAAACGAAATAAATAAAGATTCATATTATGTTAGATATATTATTTTTTATAAATAATTAATCAAATAAGTAATAGTAGAAAATGACGGGGAAAATAGAAAAAGAAAAAATGATATGGTTAACACCAAAAAAATACATAAGAAAAACCGCTTAAAGCAGTCGTTTTTTAATCAATATTAAATGTGATTTCATCACATTGCGATGGGATAAAACTATGCACTATTTTAGTGAGTATAACCATTAACCCAAAAGCCATCATCAGATAGCTTTTGGATTATAAATAAATGAATTATTTAATCACACCACATGCCATTCTAGCACCACCACCGCCAAGCGCTTCTGGGTTATCTGAGTAGTTATCTCCCCCAACGTGAACCATTAAGGCTTTATCTTTAATTTGATCAAGCTTAGTCAGTCTAGGAGCAAGAACGGCATAATCAGCGTCACCTTTACTATTGGCAACCAAACCAGGTAGATCACCTAAATGCCCTTCTTTGTTATAAGGCCCTAAGTGAACACCTTTATTTTCAGGATCAAGATGACCACCCGCTTTTAATGCTGGAACAGGTTTTCCATCTTTCATATCTGGCTCACAAGAGCCATTAGCATGGATATGAAAACCATGAACACCCGGTGTTAACCCAGTAAGTTTTGGCGTAAATAACAGCCCATAATCGGTTTCGGTAATAGTGACAACACCAATATCATCACCCGCCCCTGTAGGTAAGGCTTCTTTTAACGTAACATCTAAGCTCGCCGCACTGGCAACCGATGTAAAGAGTAGTCCAGAGAGTAACAAAGGTATCAGTTTCATAGTATCTTCCTCTTATTATTTATGCTCAGCATAAAGTCGTCGATATCAACAAATAGAGACTCACCATTAATACTGTTTCAATGTACGTTAATTAGCATATCGTCTTAATGCAAAAAAAGCGACTTATGTCAGTAAGTCGCTTTTTTATCTTAAAATATCAATAACTATCGATATTATTTACTTTTTTCAACCCATTTGCCATCAATATAAAAGGCTGACCAACCTGTTGCTTTCCCCTCTTTTTCAGAAGAGACATATTGCTGTTTAGTTTTACGACTAAAACGTACTATGGTTGGATTCCCTTCAGGATCGGTCACCGGTGCTTGTGCTAAGTAGCGCATTTTTTCCGATAATCTATCTTTAAAACGTACTAACTCAGCGACTTTCGGTGCACGGGTTTCCCTTGATTTAGGGAACGTATTGGCCGCAAGGAAAATACCCGCCGCGCCATCACGTAACACAAAGTAAGCATCCGATTTTTCACAAGGCAACTCAGGTAGTGGAACCGGATCTTCTTTTGGTGGTGCAATTTCACCACTCTTTAAGATCTTACGTGTATTTTTACACTCTTCATTGGTGCAACCCATGTACTTGCCAAAACGCCCCATTTTTAGATGCATTTCAGCGCCACATTTATCACACTCAATCACTGGGCCTTCATAACCTTTTAAGCGGAATTCACCTTCTTCAACTTCATAACCATCACATGCAGGATTATTACCACAAACATGTAATTTACGATGAGTATCAATAAGATAACTGTCCATTGCCGTACCGCATTTCGGACAACGACGACGGGCACGTAATGCATTAGTTTCCGCATCATCTCCTTCCAAGATATTAAGTAATTCATCTTCAGGAATAAGATTTATCGTTTGTTTACAACGCTCTTTTGGTGGTAAAGCATAGCCCGAGCACCCTAAGAATACCCCTGTCGTCGCTGTTCTAATTCCCATATGACGAGAACAAGTAGGACATTCAATAGAAGTAATAACCATAGGGTTAGGTCGCATTCCTCCTTCTTCTGGATCTTTTTCAGCGACTTCTAGTTGCTGACTAAAATCTGTGAAGAATGCATCTAATACCGCTTTCCAGTTTTCTTGGTTGTTGGCAACATGGTCGAGATGATCTTCCATTTGAGCCGTGAAATCGTAGTTCATCAAATCACTAAAGTTTTCTTCTAAGCGATCGGTAACAATCTCACCCATTTTTTCTGCATAGAAACGGCGATTTTCAACTTTGACATAACCTCTATCTTGAATGGTAGAGATAATTGAAGCATAAGTTGAAGGTCGACCAATACCTCGTTTTTCTAGCTCTTTAACTAATGTAGCTTCACTAAAACGCGCTGGTGGCTTAGTAAAGTGTTGCGTTGGCGATAACTCAGCTAACGCTAATTGCGCCCCTACATCAACCGCTGGTAATGTTTTATCTTCATCTTTACTGCGCATTGCTGGCATGACTTTTGTCCAACCCGCAAAACGTAATGTGCGACCTTTAGCGCGTAGTTTATAATCCCCTGATACAACCGTAAGTGTGGTTGAGTCATATTTTGCCGGTGTCATTTGACAGGCGACAAATTGATCCCAAATCAGTTGATATAAACGCTTCGCGTCGCTATCCATATCTTTTAAAGATTCAGCCGTCACATTGATATCAGAAGGACGAATAGCTTCGTGCGCTTCTTGTGAGTTCTCTTTACTTGAATAAACATTCGGCTCTTTAGGCAGATATTTTGCACCAAATTTATCGTGAATATAATCACGTGCCATTTGGATTGCATCCTGACTCAGGTTGGTAGAGTCAGTACGCATATAGGTGATATAACCTGCTTCATAAAGACGTTGAGCCAACATCATGGTCTTTTTCACCCCAAAGCTTAAGCGAGTACTTGCCGCTTGTTGCAATGTAGAGGTGATCAAAGGGGCACTTGGTTTACTGGATGTTGGTCTATCTTCACGGTTTTTAACGATGAAAGTGGCATTCTGTAACGCCTTAACCGCCACCTGAGTTTCCTCAGAGGAGACTGGTTTAAAGGCGTTATCTTGATAGTGCGTCACTTCCATACGCAAGGGTTGTTCATCGGGTGTCAGCAGTGAAGCGTGTAATTGCCAATACTCTTCTGGCACAAATGCTTTAATTTCACGTTCACGCTCGACGAGTAGGCGTACCGCAACTGACTGTACACGCCCCGCAGATAAACCACGCGCCACTTTTTTCCATAACAGCGGAGAAACCATATAGCCAACCACACGATCCATAAAACGACGTGCTTGTTGCGCATTAACACGGTCAATATTCAGCTCACCCGGTGTTTGGAATGCTTGTGTAATGGCATTTTTCGTAATTTCATTAAATACGACACGACTAAATCTATCATCTTCACCGCCGATCACTTCGCGTAAATGCCACGCGATAGCTTCTCCTTCGCGGTCAAGGTCCGTTGCGAGATAGATATGATCTGCTTTTTCAGCCAATGCTTTTAGTTCAGCGACTACCTTCTCTTTACCCGGCAGAATTTGGTAGTTTGCATGCCAACCATTATAAGGATCGACACCCATACGGCTGACTAAGGCTGATTTCTCATCCTTTTTAACCTTTTTCACGCCTTTCGTGGCGGATGAGTTTTCGCTCTTCTGGCTGCCAGAACCACTTTTTGGCAAATCACGAATGTGACCCACGCTAGATTTTACTACGTAGTCATTGCCAAGATATTTATTGATTGTTTTGGCTTTAGCCGGGGACTCCACGATAACAAGAGCTTTACCCATAATTACCTTTACCTAATTAAACTTTGTCATGACGGTATTGTTTAATACCCTCAGCTCAGAAAACTTTTGAAATCTCTTTTTATATTGCGTTAGTTTTGCAATATATCAACCTGTTTTTATTCAAAGCTTTTGTTTAAACGCAAAACACGTTACTTTTTTTGAGGTATTTTAATCACCTCATCACTGATTCAGGTCTAAAACATAGCGATGTCTATGTATATAGAGTAGCTAAGCTTTTAAAAATGCCACACTCTACCTGATAAAAAGCGAGGCGCAACAAATTATTTTTCTAAGGAGCATAAATGATGTCGACACAAACTACACCTATTTCCGCAGAGATGCTACTTGAAAAAGCGAATAAAATCATACGTGAACATGAAGACTATTTACAAGGTATGTACGCAGATTCTGTTGAACAAAAAGGCAATGTACTGGTATTTAAAGGCGAATTTTTTTTAGATGAACAGGGCTTACCCACGGCTAAAAGTACCGCTGCATTCAATATGTTTAAACATTTAGCACATGTGTTATCTGAAAAATACCATCTAGCGTGATGATGTTTGCTGACTATTTTGGCACTTATTGCCAAGAAATCGGTTATTAACTATCAATATAAGATATAGAGAAGATTTTCAGAGCCTATCAATTCAATATGTAATATCAATTATATTTATTTTCTCTTTATCGCTATATTGAGTCTTCCTAGAAAGAGGAAATATTGCCCGATTGTTGTTAAAAATTATCAATTATTTTTATGCCAGTGTGTACCTCACTGGCTTTTTTTATTCGAAAAACGCTGAATAAATAATAAAAAAATAGCGATACTCAGCTTACATCTAACTGCTGAATATCGCTAGTTTGATAGCAACTCGTTATTTGATAATGCTTATAACAGTGGGTTTTTACCCCTTTGTAGCCAACGCATCATTAATTTATCCACGCTTTCCATTGCGCCACCAGTAACTCGTTCTACCATTTTTTTCTTCAGGATATATTGAACGGATAATACTTCAAAATCATTAATACGACTGATGAGCCAATCATCGCTGACACCCACTTCATCAATCAGCCCTTTATCTACAGCATCCGTTCCATACCAATACTCGCCGGTTGCAACACTATCGATATCTAATTCAGGGCGATATTTATGTACGAAAGACTTAAATAGCAGATGAGTTTCATTGAGATCTTGTTTAAATTTCTCACGACCTTCATCCGTATTTTCCCCTAATAGGGTTAGCGTGCGTTTATATTCACCGGCAGTATGTAACTCAACATCAATGTCATTTTTCTTTAATAAACGATGAATATTGGGTATTTGAGCGACCACACCGATAGAGCCGATAATCGCAAAAGGTGCCGCAACAATTTTATCAGCGACACAGGCCATCATATAACCCCCACTGGCGGCGACTTTATCGACCACTGCAGTTAATTTGATCCCTTTATCTTTTAAACGAGTTAACTGGGCTGCTGCTAGGCCATAACCATGAACCATACCGCCAGGACTTTCAAGACGAAGCAGTACTTCATCACCCGCTTGTGCCACAGAGAGGATAGCGCTTATCTCTTCACGTAATGCACCAACTTCATGGGCATCCATGCTACCTTTAAAATCAATAACATATAAACAAGGTTTAACAACGCCTTTGCGCCCTTCTTTAGCATTGTTTTTACTCAGTTTTTGCTCTTTCTTTTGTTGTTTTTTAAACGCTTTATGCCACACTTTTAATTCAGCCTCATCCATTTTGGCTTGTTGCATAACACGTTGTTTATCGTGGTAAGACTCAGCAAGATCAGTCACCTTTAATGTGCCTTTTCGATGTTGCTTTTTACTACCGATAACCACAAAAAACGAAACAATAGCAATAATAGCGACAACAACTGTCGCAATCTCAGCTAAAAACAGTCCATATTGTAAAATATACTCCACAAAGGCCTCTTTTAAGGTTAATAAAACACAGTGAAATCATAGCACCTAGTTTAACGAAATTTTACGCTGATGCCAGTAACAAAGGCGCCATTCTGGCAGTTATTATCTGTATCACTAGCCGTTAATCACTTTAAAAATGAGTCGCTAAACTGGTTCTTAAGCACATAAGACGTTACACTTTATTTATTTTTCAATAAACAGGATATTAATATGTTGCAATATCAACCCGATCATACTGTATTAAGAGATAAAATAATTCTAGTAACGGGGGCTGGTGATGGCATAGGTAAAGAAGCTGCTCTCACATATGCTCGCTATGGTGCGACATTAATCTTGTTAGGACGTACCTTATCTAAGCTTGAAGATGTACAAAATGAGATTATCACTTCAGGCGGGCAACAACCGATGCTTTACCCTTTAGATCTACTCACCGCGAGCGAGAACGATTATCAGGAATTTGCTGATACTATCGTAAAACGTTTTCCTCATTTGGACGGTGTATTACAAAATGCCGGCCTACTCGGTGTCGTTGAGCCGATAATTAACCAACCAAGTACACTTTGGCATGATGTGATGCAAGTCAACGTTAATGCAACCTTTATGTTGACTAAAGCCTTAATCCCCCTAATGCTTAAGGCACCTCATGCAAGCCTTATTTTGACAACCTCCAGTGTAGGTCGCCAAGGCCGTTATGGTTGGGGGGCTTATTCTGTATCTAAATTTGCCACAGAAGGCTTAATGCAAGTGTTACATGAAGAATATAAAGACAGTAGCTTGCGTATTAACTGCATCAATCCGGGTGGAACACGCACCAGTATGCGAGCAAGTGCTTTCCCCGATGAAAATGCACAAAAACTTAAAACGCCAAAAGATCTAATGCCGTTATATCTCTATCTAATGAGTGATGACAGCATTGAAGTGAGTGGTCAATCTTTAGATGCACAACCCGATCGTAAAGCCGGACCTGCTGAATAACTTGAGAATATAAGGTTTATCCTATGAGTGATGCACAACACCAACAGCGCCAACAACGTTTGAAAGAAAAAGTTGATGCCCGAATTGCGCAGGCGCAACGCGAACAAGGCATTTTGATGATTTTTACTGGTAATGGTAAAGGGAAAACCACCGCCGCCATGGGAACCGCTACACGTGCGGTTGGTCATCATAAAAAAGTCGGTGTTGTGCAATTTATTAAAGGGACATGGGAAAATGGAGAACGTAATCTTTTAGAACAAGCCGGCGTTCCCTTCTATGTTATGGAAACCGGTTTTACATGGGAAACTCAAGATAAAGCTGCCGATACACAAGCCTGTTTAAATACTTGGCAATATGCACTGCAATTACTCAATTCACCTGACTATGATTTAGTTGTCTTAGATGAACTTACTTATATGATCAGTTTTCATTATCTACCACTTGAAGATGTGGTTGCGGCTATTACTTCTCGTCCTGATCATCAAAGTGTTATTATTACAGGACGAGGCTGTCATAGACAATTAATAGAATTAGCAGACACCGTTACGGAAATGCGTCCTATTAAGCATGCGTTTGACAGTGGTATCAAAGCACAAAAAGGAATTGATTGGTAAAATAAACGCGTATAATAAACTCGTATTATGTGTTCAGATTGCCGTAATATATTTATATCAATACAGGTTCACCTAATATACCTGCACCAAATATTCTTCCGGTCTCTTTTATTAATTGAAAGTAGGCTTCTTTATCATCCAGTATATCATTTTGTATTTGTTGGCTATAAATCCATGCCATAGACATGATATGCAGATGATAAATATTATAAAGCTCTTGTTTCTTATCAGGATCACGAGACGCTAAATACGAGTAAACTATTTCATAAATAGTATTAGCTTCTTGGACTAATTCTTTATTATTAAAATTTATTTCACTCAGTGTAGGATTAAAATCCTCAGTACGTGTATCTTTTTCATTTATCCAACTAAACTGTTCTTTTTTAGCTTGTTTGGTTAATAAATCGTGATTGTTATCGAAATGAATACCATAAGGATATTTGGCTAAAAATGTTTGAAACTCCTCTTGAGAGAAGCATTTAGTCAATACATTGCCTACCCCTGAATTCTTCCAATCTGGTAAATAAGGAGGAATAGGCTCATTTAATGGAATGTCACAACGAAAGATATTGTTGTCGATAAACACAGCATCTGTGCTATTAATAGCACCATGTATTAATTGTCCATTGATCCAAACAGAGCGCGTATCTAAATAAAAGTGTTCTTTATTTTCTTCTGAAGTAAACACGGAAGTAAAGCTATAGTATATTTCCTGAGAGGGATTAATAATCCCCCCATTATTTCCAGGGTAAACCATAAATACTTTCTTTTCACCTGAGTTTGATTCTAATATATGCTCTCCATTGGTTAATGTTATTTTTTTTACCTCACCTTTATTAATCGAAAAATGATTAGTATCAATTTTAAATTGTAACGGCACATTGTTATTGTTACTGATATAAAAAATGCCTGTTTGTGTTGTCGATGTTGTTGCCTCATCACAGCCTAAACTAAGAAAGTTCATACACAACACTGTTGTTAAATAAATATAACGATGCATATTATCGCGTATACCTTATCGTAATAAATACAAATAAAATATTAATATGATAGAAACAGCTTATCATCGTATTAATATAAGCATCATAGTTTTATTTATTATAAAAATAAAGCTATCAAAAAAAGAAGTCTGCTAAAAATTAGCAGACTTCTGTATCTAACTGAAAATTTAATTTGAATTTATCAATAATTATTCGTTTATTTGCTTTTACTTCCCGCTGATTGGCGGCGGCTTGAGGCACGCTTAGCCGGTGAAGTTGAAGTACGCGCAGAAATTTTGGTATGACGTTTCACCGCCCGACGAATTTGATTTGCTTTAATTCGACGCTGATCTTTTTCGACAGCCACTTTGGTTACTGTCTCATCGTTTAGTTCCACCAGCTGGCGTAAATAGTTAATTTGATTTAAGCCTAGCTCAACCCATCCGCCACGTGGAAGTCCTTTAGGCAAATCAATATCACCATAACGCACACGAATAAGGCGACTAACCTGCACACCTACCGCTTCCCACATACGACGGACTTCTCGATTGCGTCCTTCCGTTAGCGATACATTGTACCATTGGTTAATGCCTTCACCACCGCGATAAGAAACCGAACGGAATGATGCCGGCCCATCTTCTAATTGTACCCCACGAGTCAATTGACGAATTTTTGCATCATCAATTTCACCAAAAACACGTACCGCATATTCACGCTCAACTTCACGACTTGGGTGCATTAAGCGATTGGCTAACTCACCATCAGTGGTAAAGAGTAATAAACCACTGGTGTTAACATCAAGACGACCAACGGCTATCCAACGCGCACTATTTAAACGCGGAAGACGTTGGAATACGGTCGGTCTGCCCTGTGGATCACTACGTGTACATAGCTCACCTTCTGGCTTGTAATAAGCTAACACTCGACAAACATCTTTTTGTGCTTCGCGAATACTTAATATACGACCATCTAAACGGATTTTGGCTGTAGAATTGGCATCAATACGATCGCCTAATTTTGCCTTCACGCCATCAATACTGATACGGCCTTCTTGAAGATAGCCTTCAATCTCACGTCGAGAACCATGACCAGAACGAGCAAGAATTTTTTGTAATTTTTCAGTACGTTGCGATTTATCGCTCATGAAACAACCTCATGTGTCGCCTTCACAGGCGTCATAAAATAAATTAGTTTTAAAATCAATCAGGTAAAAAATAACCCATGTTTATTAAACTGTTTAACAAACACAGGTCTATTGATTCAGGGATAAGCCATGCCAAAGTGACAATAAAATGAGCATGACAAATAAAATCGTGTCGATAAAATAGCGCCTAAGGCTTCCATCGTTACTATGCCGTTTACTTCAAAAACAGCTTTCTTGATGTCACTAACCACAAGATGCGCCCAATGGCTTTATCGCAGTGCGTAAATTTAACACAAGCAATAAATCTCTTCACCTTTTATCTCACTATAATAAGTCCCCTATGATGCATTTACCAAATTTAAAAGGTTATTGAAAAGGCGTAATATCGCCCATTCCTTCACGGACAATAACGGGGCTATCTTCTGTTAAATCAATCACCGTGGTTGGCTTTTGCCCCAAGTAACCGCCGTGGATCACTAAATCAACCTGTTTACCCAATAAGTCATTAATCTCTTCCGGATCTGACTCTGCAAAATCATTACCCGGTAATATTAAGCTGGTAGACATTAATGGCTCACCGATATTTTCTAATAATGCCAGCGCAATAGGATTAGAAGGTACACGTAAACCAATTGTTTTACGTTTATCATTCATTAAACGCTTAGGTACATCTTTGGTGGCTTTTAAAATAAAGGTGTAGTTACCAGGCGTATTATTTTTAATTAAACGGAAAACAACATTATCAACATAGGCATAAGTGGCAATTTCTGATAAATCTCGACACATTAGAGTGAAATTATGATGTTTATCGAGTTGGCGAATTCGACAAATACGCGTCATCGCATCTTTATTATCCAAACAACAACCTATCGCATAGCCTGAATCTGTTGGATAAATTACCACTCCGCCTTTGCGTAAAACATCCGCACTTTGTTCAATTAAACGAGCCTGCGGATTATCCGGGTGAATGTAAAAAAGTTGGCTCATATATCCCTCAACGACTTTTTGATGTTATCCCTGCCATAATGTCCATACAGGTTCAACATTAGCGGGTAACCATAAATTACGTCCTAGCTCTATCCACGAGCAAGGGCGATGAAAATCAGAACCTAACGAAGCTTTAAGATCATAAGCTTGTGCTAAAGCTGCGTGTTGTTCTCGCTCTTGTGGTGGTTGTTGGCATTGTGCCACTTCTATAGCATCACCACCTTGTTGTTTAAAATAAAGCACTAATCGCTTTAACCATTTAGAGGATAGACCATAGCGACCAGGATGTGCCAATACCGCAACTCCACCCGCTTGATGAATAGCCGTGACAGCGTCACCAATTGAGCACCATTGTGGCGGTACATAACCTGTTTTTCCTTTCGCTAGATAGCGTTTAAATACTTTATTGACCGATGCCACATGCCCTTCATTAACCAAAAAACGCGCAAAGTGTCCTCGTGTCACTTGCCCGCCTTTCGCTAGGGCACTTGCCCCTTCCCATGCCCCAGCAATACCCGCTTTAGCTAAACGTTCGCCGATCATTTTAGCGCGAGCTTCACGGCATTGACTCTGTTTTGCTAGGCATGTCGTCATAGCTTGGTGTTCGATATCAATCTGTAATCCAACAATATGGATTTCTATATTCTCCCACAAAGTCGATATCTCGACACCTGATATCAAAGTTAAAGGTAAACTTTTTTCTGCAATATAATTTTTGGCAGGTTGGATAGCAGCAGTAGTATCGTGATCGGTTATCGCTAATACCGTAATTTGTTTTTCAATGGCTCTATCGATTAATTCATCAGGTGAGAGCTCGCCATCTGATGCAGTAGTATGGCTATGCAGATCATAAATCACGCGTAAATCAGATAGCAATTCAGTCATTCCTTCTCCCTGTTTATCCTCAGTGATACAACGAATTTTTAAGAGTATGCCATAAAGTACTTGACGAACCTAATATAATCCAGTTTACTAGTACACAACATGAGCTAGTCTATTAAATATAAACTTATCATCCGCTGTAAGGAGATCTTATGAATATCAATCAACGTCTTATTGCTCTGTGGTGGCGCAAAACTCTTTTATGGGCGGTTTGATCTCCTGCTTAGCATCAGTGATATCTAAAACCCGCCTACCGCGGGTTTTTTTATATGCCAATTTTGTGCTTATCAGCACCAGAAAAAAGAAAATAGAGCGATAATAATGAACACTTCACTTGCATTCCCATTAACAACTAAGGTAACGGCATTGCCTTATCACAGCGAGCCGGCGTTACTTTTCAATACGTTGTGTGAACATCGTCATCACACCTTATTGTTAGAATCCGCACAAATTGATACCAAAGCCAATTTAAAAAGTTTGTTAATCGTTGATAGTGCATTACGTATTAGTGCAAACAAAAATCAAGTGACTGTCGATGCGTTAAGTCTCAACGGCCAACATATCTTAGCGTTATTAAAAAACGCACTAAAAGAAAAAAGCACACTCTCCGTAGAGCGAGCGGAACAATGTGTATTTACTTTTGCATCATCATCTTTCCCTCAAGATGAAGAGAGCAAGTTAAAAGCGGCTAGCGTATTTGATGTTTTACGTTTTTTCCTAGCAAATAGCGCTGCAAAAGAAGCCAATGCTATTTTTGTGGGAGGGTTATTTGCCTATGATTTAGTGAACGGATTTGAATCCTTACCTGATTTAGAAGCGGTTTTTTCTTGCCCTGACTACTGTTTTTATTTAGCTGAACAGTTAATTGTGATCGACCATCAACATCATCATAGCCAATTAATTTCCGTTGCCTTTACGGATAATCCACAAGAGTGTCAGCGTCTTGATAACCGTCAGGCACAATTAGTTGCACTCGCACAGCAACCTTTAAAACAACCACAACGTCAACCATTAACACCTCAGCAAGCGGTTGTAAGTAGCAATATGAATGACGAAGAGTATGGTGCTATTGTTGAAGCGATGAAAACCTATATTCGTCGTGGCGATATTTTCCAAGTTGTTCCATCACGTCGTTTTCAAATTAACTGCCCTTCACCACTGGCTGCCTATCAAGTTTTGAAACAAAAAAACCCCAGTCCCTATTTGTTTTATATGCAAGATGCGTTATTTACCGTTTTTGGTGCGTCACCTGAAAGTGCGTTGAAATATCAAGCAAGTGATCGCCAAATTGAAATTTATCCTATCGCAGGTACACGCCCAAGAGGTCGCAATGCCGACGGCTCAATCAATGCTGATTTAGATAGCCGCATTGAGCTTGAAATGCGCACAGATACCAAAGAGTTATCAGAACACCTTATGTTGGTTGATTTAGCACGCAACGATTTAGCGCGTATCTGCCAAGCTGGAAGCCGTTATGTCGCTGAATTAACCAAAGTGGATCGCTACGCTTTTGTTATGCACTTAGTATCAAGAGTAGTAGGAACATTACGTCATGACTTAGATATTTTTCATGCCTATCAAGCCTGTATGAATATGGGGACACTCTCAGGAGCACCGAAGGTCAGTGCTATGCAACTGATTGCACAATATGAAAAAACCAAACGAGGCAGTTATGGCGGTGCAATTGGCTACTTTACTGGTAACGGTGATTTTGATACTTGCATAGTTATTCGTTCTGCTTATGTAGAAAAAGATATTGCAACTATTCAAGTGGGCGCTGGTATTGTGCTCGATTCTGATCCCAAAATGGAGGCGGAAGAAACTCGCAATAAATCACAAGCGGTTATCAATGCCATTTTACAGGCGCATGCTGAAACTCACATGCAGGAGGCTTGCTAATGGCGACGCTCTTACTACTCGATAATATCGACTCTTTTACTTATAACTTAGTCGACCTTTTACGCAGTCAACATCATCAAGTGATCATCTATCGCAATGATGTCAGTGCTTCTTTTATCGAAAAACAATTAAACCTGTTAGATAACCCTATTCTTATGTTGTCTCCCGGCCCTGGTACACCATCACAAGCGGGTTGTATGCCTGAGCTACTTAATCGCATGTTAGGTAAATTGCCTATTATTGGTATCTGTTTAGGGCATCAAGCCATTATTGAAGCTTATGGCGGTAAAGTCTCTTCTTGTGGGGAAATTTTACACGGTAAAGCTACGCTCGCCACCCATGATGGGCAGGCGATGTTTGAACATCTGCCAAATCCTCTGCCCGTCGCTCGTTATCATTCACTCTCTGGCGAAGTTGTGCCTGAGCAACTTATCGTCAATGCGTGGTGTGATAACACCGTGATGGCCGTGCGCCATCGCCAACATCGAACTTGTGGTTTTCAGTTTCATCCAGAATCAATTTTAACCACTAAAGGCGCACAACTTTTACAACAAACCATTACATGGGCACAAGCACCAAGAGGAGACGCATAATATGGATACTATCTTCAATAAATTATTTGCAGGACAACAATTAAGCTTAGAAGAGAGCCAAACACTGTTTAGTGCGATTATTCGTGGTGAATTAACAGAATCACAGTTAGCAGCCGTATTGATTAGTATGAAAATGCGTGGTGAGCACCCTCAAGAGATTGCCGGAGCGGCTCGTGCCCTATTGGATAATGCCTCTCCTTTTCCACGCCCAGATTATCTGTTTTGCGATATTGTGGGTACTGGCGGCGATGGAGCCAATAGCATCAATATTTCAACAGCCAGTGCGTTTGTCGCGGCAGAAATTGGTCTAAAAGTGGCTAAACATGGTAATCGTAGCGTGTCTAGTCGCTCAGGATCATCAGATTTATTAGCGGCATTTGGTATTCCGCTAGATAAAAGTGCCAACGATGCCCGCCAATTGTTAGATGAAATTGGACTATGCTTTTTATTTGCGCCGCTTTATCACAGTGGTTTTCGCTTTGCCGCCCCTGTGCGCCAACAGCTAAGAACACGCACGCTCTTTAATGTGTTAGGCCCATTAATTAATCCAGCGCGTCCGCCTTTAGCATTAATTGGTGTTTATAGTCCTGAATTATTAATGCCTATTGCAGATACCTTAAATGTCTTGGGCTACAAACGTGCGGCAGTGGTCCATAGTGGTGGAATGGATGAAGTGTCATTACATGCTCCCACACAAGTGGCTGAATTACACAATGGGGAAATCACTCGTTATCAATTAACCCCAAGTGATTTTGGTCTACGTCCTTGTGCGATAAGTGATCTTGAAGGCGGTACACCTGAGGTTAATCGCCAATTATTGGCTAATTTACTGCAAGGACAAGGTAAACGCGCACACACTGAATCCGTCGCTGCCAATGTCGCCTTATTAATGCGTTTACACGGACAAGAAGATTTGAAAGCCAATACCGAAGTTGCTATGCACGCAATCTATAGTGGTAAAACCATTAATCGAGTTAATGCGCTAGCCGCAAGAGGATAAAAATAATGACTGTATTAAATGCCATTGTTAAAGATAAAGCCGAATATTTAGTTGCACGTAAAACACAGCAACCTTTATCAACCTTTATAGATAAGATTGCGCCATCGACACGCTCATTTTATCAAGCATTAACACAATCACACCCAGTGTTTATTTTAGAGTGTAAAAAAGCATCGCCCTCAAAAGGGATTATTCGCTCTAATTTTGATCCCGTTGCCATTGCGGAAATTTATCAACCCTATGCAGCCGCTATTTCGGTACTGACTGATGAAAAATATTTTCAAGGCAGTTTTGATTATTTACGTCAAGTCAGTGATGCCGTTCATCAACCTGTTTTATGTAAAGATTTTATTATCGATGAATACCAAATTTATTTAGCTCGTTTTTACCAAGCTGATGCCATTTTATTAATGCTTTCTGTTCTTAATGATGAACAGTACCGTGCGCTTAGTGCCGTTGCTCACCAATTAAACATGGGAGTATTAACAGAAGTGAGCACCGAAGAAGAGCGTCAGCGAGCCATTGAGCTTAAAGCAAAAGTGATCGGGATTAATAATCGTAATTTACGTGATCTCTCTATTGATGTATCCCGTACCAAACAACTTAGCCAAGGTTTACCGCAAGAGGCTATTGTTATCAGCGAATCTGGAATTCATACCCATCAACAAGTTAAAACACTAAGTCAATATGCTAATGGCTTTTTAGTGGGCAGTGCCTTGATGTCACAAGAGAATATTGCCCAAGCGGTAAGAGCACTTATTTTGGGAAAGCATAAAGTGTGCGGCTTAACCCGTACACAAGATGTTAAAGCGGCCTATCAAGCGGGTGCCTATTATGGAGGATTAATTTTTGCTGAGAAATCACCACGAAGAGTGACGCTGTCACAAGCGCAATTATTGATAACACAAGCGCCATTAGCTTTTGTGGGCGTTTTTCAAAACCAATCTATTGAGCTTATTTGTGACTATGCTAAACAACTTAATTTATCTGCGGTTCAGTTACATGGCGCTGAAGATGCACAATTTATAGCCCAACTAAGGGAAAAAATCGCCCCACAATGTGAAATTTGGCAAGCGCTTAATATGGCTTATCACCATGATATTCAGCACATTGCGCAAGTTAACAAATATGTATTAGATAATGGTACGGGTGGCACAGGCAACACCTTTGATTGGCAAACTATTCCGCCTACTTTACGCCATAAAGCATTACTTGCAGGTGGCCTAAACAGTGATAACTGTTTAGATGCTCTAAACACCGGTTGCTTAGGACTTGATTTTAATTCAGGGGTGGAATCTTCAGCAGGTATCAAAGATCCACAACGTCTATCGCAAGTCTTTACACAATTACAACAAAGCAAATTTTCACAAAATTTCTGACAAGGAAAACATCACAATGAGAAAACTTAATCCCTACTTTGGTGAGTTTGGTGGTCAATATGTACCAGAAATATTGATCCCTGCATTAGATCAACTTGAACAAGCCTTTATTGACGCACAAAACGATCCGTCATTTCAGCAAGAGTTTCAAGATCTACTCAAAAATTATGCAGGTAGACCAACGGCACTGACACTCTGTCGCAATTTGACCCAAGGTACTCGTACCCGTTTATATCTAAAACGTGAAGATTTATTGCATGGCGGTGCTCATAAAACAAACCAAGTATTAGGCCAAGCACTGCTAGCAAAACGGATGGGAAAAACAGAAATTATTGCAGAAACGGGCGCTGGGCAACATGGTGTTGCCACTGCGTTAGCTTGTGCCCTGTTAAATATGAAGTGCCGTATTTATATGGGGGCAAAAGATGTTGAACGTCAATCACCCAATGTATTTCGTATGCGTTTAATGGGTGCCGAAGTTATTCCGGTACATAGTGGTTCATCAACATTAAAAGATGCGTGTAATGAAGCGTTACGTGACTGGTCTGGTTGCTACGAGCGTGCTCACTACTTATTAGGCACTGCAGCAGGCCCGCATCCTTATCCCACTATTGTTCGCGAATTCCAGCGCATGATTGGGGATGAAGCTAAGGCGCAAATTTTAGCCCGTGAAGGTCGTCTCCCTGATGCCGTTATCGCCTGTATTGGCGGTGGCTCTAACGCCATTGGCTTATTCGCCTCATTTATACCAGAAACCTCAGTACAATTAATTGGTGTTGAGCCGGCAGGAAAAGGGATCGAAACAGGAGAGCACGGAGCACCATTAAAACATGGCAAGTTAGGCATTTATTTCGGTATGAAATCACCGATTATGCAAACCGAAGAAGGCCAAATTGAAGAGTCCTATTCTATTTCTGCAGGATTAGATTTCCCATCCGTAGGCCCTCAACATGCGCATTTAAACAGCATTGGCCGTGCCGATTATGTTTCTGTAACAGATGATGAAGCCATTGAGGCTTTTAAAACGCTATCACGCCGTGAAGGGATCATCCCCGCATTAGAATCGTCACATGCTCTGGCTTATGCGTTGAAACTGATTGCCCAAAATCCAGATAAAGAACAACTCTTAATTGTCAATTTATCCGGACGAGGTGACAAAGATATTTTTACTGTTAACGATATTTTAGCTGCACGAGGAGAAATTTAATGAGCCGTTATCAATTATGCTTTGAAGCATTAGCACAAAAACAACAAGGCGCGTTTGTTCCCTTTGTCACTTTAGGTGATCCCGATGCTGAACTGTCGTTAAAAATTATTGACGCATTAATTGAAGGGGGTGCAGATGCGTTAGAGATAGGCATTCCATTTTCTGATCCACTGGCTGATGGCCCTACTATTCAAGGGGCAAACTTACGGGCATTAAATGCTAATGTCACCCCAACCCTATGTTTTGAGTTATTAAGCCAGATCCGCCAAAAACACCCCACTATTCCGATTGGACTATTGGTGTATGCAAATCTTGTTTTTAGCAATGGCGTTGATAATTTTTACCATAAATGCCAACAAGCGGGTGTTGATTCAGTACTGATTGGTGATGTTCCCTTGCGTGAAGCAAAACAATTTCGAGAAGCGGCATTAAGCGCGAATATTGCCCCGATTTTTATTTGCCCGCCCAATGCAGATGATGAGTTATTACAAGAGTTAGCCACCAGCGCAGAGGGATATACTTATCTATTATCAAGAGCCGGTGTTACGGGGACAGATAAACGAGCAGAACAGTCACTCACTCATTTAACCAGTAAACTTAAAGCTTATAATGCACCACCTGCATTACAAGGTTTTGGTATTTCTGAGCCACAACAAGTTTCACAGGCCATTAGTAATGGTGCATTTGGCGCTATCTCAGGATCAGCCGTTGTACAAATTATTGAAAATAACCTACATCAACCTGATGTGATGTTAAAAATGTTGACGCAGTTTGTGCAACAAATGAAAGCCGCAACAATAAGCGTTTAAGTCTAAAATTATTATCGCCGTCTGCTTAGAGAAAACTTTTTCCTAAGCAGATTTTTCCTAATTTAATCATTAACAATCGACCATCACTTCCCCATCAGCCTCTATTCATAGCGCGAGTAATGCTTGATTCGCCTAAACAAGCATAAAACTATTTTTGCTCAGTCAGTTGGCAATCTGTCATTTCTTGCACATACTTTATATAGGGTATACAGCTTTAGGTTTTCTATTCAGTAGTACTCAATCAATAATGTCATTATAAGGAGTTTGATAATGAAACTATGGGCAAAAATTTCTACCGTATTAGCGGCATTACTTATGGCCATGACTTTATCTGCATGCTCTCCAACGGCAACATCAGAAGGCACTGGGGGATATTTTGATGACTCGGTGATCACCACTAAAGTAAAAACAGCTTTAATTGGTGAGAAAAACCTAAACTCAACACAAATTAGCGTTGAGACATTTAAAGGTAAAGTTCAGTTAAGTGGTTTTGTCTCTTCACAGGCTGATGCAAATCGCGCCATAGAAACCGCACGTAAAGTCACTGGCGTTAAAGGTGTCATTAACTCAATGGTTATCCGTTAAGCTATTTTTTATAAGTCAGTAAGAAAAAAGCCACTTCGGTGGTTTTTTTCTTGTCTCATCTAAAGCAATCCACACTCTTTGGTATGAAGATCAATTTTTGACAAATTCTCTGTTTTACTAAAATTAGCCGTTTCTTTTTTACGGGTAAAATACCCCAAAAAAAACCGTTAAAACTAAAGTTATACTTATCTTTTTTCGATGTTATTTTCACCACACTGGTGACTTTCACTTAAATTTGATGCGACCATCATTTTCTTAATAGTACTATTCAATATCAGTAATAATATTTTTGGCCGATTTAGGCGCTATTTTTTAATTATTATTAGGCAATATCATGGGCAGATAAAACATGCAAATAAAATACATCTATACATTCCCATTTATGCGAGCCAATTAAATGCTCATCGAGAATAGTGATTATTTTTTTAACTAATAAAAAATATAAAGATGCATTTTTAATACACCATTAAAATATACCTCTATTATTTTAGTTATAATCAGCTAAGCCTTAATACACATAATAGAGGTAATAAAATTTTTTAGTCTAAACACGATCACTGTAGATAAGCAATTATGATTAACACAGATAAAAAAAAGCGGAGCCACTGCCCCGCTGATACTTAATAACATATTCTGTTATTGCAAGAATAATTAGAAACGATAACCAACACCGAACATAAACACAAATGGGTCTATGCGTGTATTAATTTTTTGATCAGGGATATTATCCCCTTTGAACTTAACATCAGTTTCGATATTCATCCACCAAACAGAGGCATTCAGCATCCAGTTTTTATCAAGGTTATAGTCTAAACCTGCTTGTGCTGCAAAGCCCCAGGAATTTTTAAGGTCTAGGCTATTCAGACCTAGAGCATTCACTGTTTCATTGTTATTGAATTTTTCATCAAAGAAGGTCGTAAAGTTTAGACCAGCACCTAAATAAGGGCGTAATTTATCTTCAGAATGACCAAAGTAATACTGTGCCATTAATGTTGGTGGTAAATGTTTAACTTTAGCAATTTCACCCACACCTGTTAACGTAACTTTATGCTCAAAAGGTGTTGCTGCTAATAACTCAACCCCAATATTATCAGTTACCATATAACCAAAGGTTAGACCTAATTGAGTGTTATTATTTACATCAAAGTGACCGACATTTAATACATTATCAGATCCTGCATTAGGACGAACTGTTGCAGTACCCGCACGGAATAAAAAATCACCCGCTTGATGAGCAAAAGAAATAGACGGTGCAAGTGTTGCAGCCGCTAGAATAAGCGCAGAAAGTTTTTTCATTATTTAACCCATTCCTGTAATAAGTAAAATCTCCGCTAAAATATACCCATTAATAAGTAATTATGATCTAATGCCGATCACAACTTTGGAATTATTTTTGCAGAAAGTGTTATTCCTCTCTTTATTATTTATGATGCTGATTATTTATAATTGATCCACATCAAATTTAGCATTAATACAATATTTTCTTATAATTAAATTTATTGTTTTTAAGAATCATTAAATAAAAGAACCTCATTAAAAGATGATATTTGACAACATCGTTATTTAATTGTTAATTTAATGTTTCATCTGATTTGATTATTTAATTTTCATTCACCAAACGAATGAAAAAAACCTTTCAATAACAATAGCTATAGAAATAACAGAAATGATCCCTTTTTGTTGTCTTAAAAGGTACAATATGTCCCATTGACTTAGTCTATTTGTATAGGAGCAGTTTCATGCCTACCCCGGCACGCACAATCTACCGTGATAGTCTTAACTTTTATAAAAATGAACAACGTAGCATTATCACGCTATCTGCAGTTTTGGCCCTCATTTTAGCTGTCATATATCTATTGGTTGGCCCTAATGCACAAGAATCACAAATAATTAATGACTTTATTATTAATTTTCAAAAAACCAGATTCGCTGATGTCTCACCCGCTGAATTAGAAGCGATGAATAACAGTGTTATTGGGGTATTTCAAAAGGTCTTACTGGTCTATGTTTTTGAGCTTTTTCAGCAAAGTATTCTGGTTTTAGTGATTTTAATGTTGGCAATGGCACTTTCTGCCGGTCATAACGTGACATTGAACCAAACGTTTAATGCCAGCTTACCCCGTTTACCGAAGATGTTTCTGCTAATTTTGCTCTGCTCTATTTTAATTAGTGCAGGCTTTATGTTGATTATCCCTGGTATCATTTTATTAGTGGGATTTGCACTAGCGCCAGTCGTACTGGTACGCCAACAATCTATTGGTAGCGCAATACGTCTAGGCTGGAAAATGGGCTTTGGTGAATCAGGGGCGCTGATCCCTGCCTTAGGAATTTGGATTTTATTACAATTTGGGATTGGCTTCTTAAGCAATATTACGGGTGAATTGCCTAACATGATCCACAAATTTTTATATTATTTTTTAAAGAATATTACGTCTGCATGGATGATTATTTATCTATTCCGTCTGTTTATGCTGACTGAAAATAAATATATCACCAAGTAACCCCCTCGCAGCAAACAATGCCGTGCTAATGTGATTAATAGATTAGCACGGCATTGTTATTAACATAATCATTTAAAAATAATCAATTAACCTTACACACCTATCCAGCCACTAAACCCCATGTTATTCATTCTATCCCCTCGTTTCCGTATCCTTGATGAAAGTGGCTTGGTTATCTTCAGCAAACGGCACTTGTTGTTGCTGTTTGTGTTTTTCTTTTATTTGTTGTCGACTTTGATATAAACGAATAACAAAATAGAGATCGGGGGCAATAATTAAATCATCATCATTGATAGTGATCTTGTTACGTGCAATCCAACGATTTAATTCTGTTCTGCGCCCAGCCAATACCAATTTAACGCCTTTGATCCTAAGCTCTCTAATTAGCTCATCAATAACAGCAAAAACACTCACATCGTCATAAGTAAAACTTACGGTAGCATCAACCGCTAACCATGCAGGACGTTGTGGCGCACTGTCCACTAGCTGTAGTACCCGCTTTTTAAAATAGCCAACATTGAAATAGGTTAAGGGGGAATTAAAACGATACATCATCAATCCTGATATCGATTCAATGCCGTTACCTTGGTTGATTGAGTGGATCATTCCTTGTTCATCAACACCTAATAACTGATCACTTGGGCGGAATACAATACGTAAAAATTGCAATAACCCAAGTAACACAGCAAAACCAATGCCGTTAATCAATCCCGCTAACAACACCGCTAATAAAGTAAACGTTGCTAAGGTAAAAGCTTGTCGATTTCGTTTACGATAAGACCAAATATGACGAATACTTAGCAATGACCAAGAGGAAACAATCAGCACAACGCCTAAAGAAGATAACGGAATGTAGGCAATAAAGTCGGTCATAAAAAGCAACACAACTAAAATCACTAACGCTGCCACAATAGAGACCAATTGTGTTTTACCGCCAACAGAATCATTCACCGCAGTACGGCTACTGGCGGCACTTACTGCAAATCCTTGCGAAAGTGCCGATGCGATATTAGCAATGCCTAATGCCTTTAATTCTTGGTCGGCATCAACATCATAACCATTTTTGCTAGCAAAACTTCTTGCCGTCATCATAAAGCTAACAAAACTAATCACCGCAAGGTTAATAGAAGGAACAATTAATTCACGAAGTGATCCAAGATGAAAGCCACTCATTGAAACGATGGGTAAAAAGAGATCACCGTTGTCTGCTTCTTTATCAACAATAGCAATCCCATAATTGACTAAATCAAACTGCCAACTCAAATAGGTCATCACCACCATAGCAATTAACGGAGCGGGCCAACGTTGTCTAAAATGACGAATACCTAATAGTAATGCTAAGGTTAGCGCCGACATCAACAGTGTTGGCCAATGTGCTTCTTTTAATCGAAAAGGTACTTCAAGTAATTTTTCAATTAAATATTCTGGGGAGGTGGTAAAACCAAATACTTTACTCAATTGCCCCACCATGATAGTGATGGCAACGCCATTTAATAGACCTTGTAATATAGGTCTAGAGAGAAAGTCCGTAAATGCGCCAAAGCGAAAATGACTCGCAAGAATGCACCAAAAACCGGTCATTGCAGTCATTATAATGGCCAGTTGCCAACGGGTATTTTCATCCCCCGCAGAAAGAGGGATGACAACTGCGGCTATCACGGCACAAGTTGCAGCATCAGGGCCAGTAATTAATTGGCGTGAAGTGCCAAATAAAGCATACATGATCATGGGTAAGATACAGGCGTATAATCCCACAATGGCATTGATACCGAGTAATTCGGTATAAGCGATAGCAACAGGCAATGCAACCGCAGCAACAGAAAGCCCTGCTTTAATATCATATCCAAGATATTCACGCTGATAATTAAACAATAAGCCTAATCCAGGCATCCATTTTATTATTCTTTTTCCGTTCATTGATTTCCTCTTATCTGAATTACTTTTTCGCGCATTCATCAAAAAGTCGCGTGAAGAGATAATGGCTCAATGAATCATATACTAGAGTGATGTTTTAATCTCCTACCATAATCAATACTTTATCTTTAAATGACACAAGATTAAATTAAACCTTATATTCAATGAGTTAATCTAATATAAAACCGCCATATTGTGATAAATAAGCCTGATCTTATTAAAGATATGCAATTGTTTACCCTTTTCATGTCGCTTTGCATTAGAATAACCTAGTTTATAAATTTAACGACAATAGGTTTCTATCGGTTATGAAAAACGGCTGGCTTAAGCAATTACTTGATTTCGCTCCACTATTAGTGTTTTTTATCTTTTATAAATGGCAAGATATTTTCTATGCTTCTGGCGCATTAATTGTAGCAACATGGATTTCAGTCGGTTTAACATGGCTTATTTTCCATAAAGTCGAAAAAGCACCACTGATCACCGCAATCGTTGTAACGATATTTGGTACATTGACTATCGCTTTCCATTCAGATGTCTTTATTAAATGGAAAGTCACCGCAATCTACGCCATTTTTGCGCTAGTGCTTATTGCGATGCAACTCTTTACGCCGAAAACATTAATGGAAAGAATGCTAGGTAAAGAATTAGCGATGCCAGCGACTAATTGGAAAAAACTCAATATCGCTTGGGTACTGTTCTTTTTAGCTTGTGCGCTGGGTAATCTTTATGTCGCATTTTCTTTATCTCAAGAAACTTGGGTAAACTTTAAAGTCTTTGGGTTAACAATATTAACCTTAATCTTTACTGTGATTAGTGTTGTGTATATCTGGAACAACCGGTTACCCGAAGAAGAGACGAAAGAGGAATCAACAGAAAGTCATACATCTGAAACATCAGATAACGGAACAACATCAACATCTAAAGTATTACACAAAGATGTAACATCTAAATCTGAATAATGACCTCTATTTTATCGGGAGACTGCCTCAAGGGAGTCTCCTTAGTTTTAACATTGATAGATAGTATTTCCCCATGACTGAACAACAATCTTTGCCTAATGGTGAGCTAGTATTACGTACGCTTGCCATGCCAGCTGATACTAACGCCAATGGTGATATTTTCGGTGGCTGGATAATGTCTCAAATGGACATTGGTGGTGCCATTTTAGCGAAAGAAATTGCCTTAGGTCGCGTTGTTACTGTAAGTGTAACAGGCATTACCTTTCTAAAACCTGTTGCCGTTGGCGACGTCGTTTGCTGCTATGCTCGTTGTTTAAAAACCGGTAACTCTTCAATTACTGTTAATATTGAAGTGTGGGTTAAAAAAGTAGCGACTGAGCCGGTAGGTCAACGGTATCGTGCCACTGAAGCCGTGTTTACTTATGTGGCAGTCGATGAGAATAATAGTGCTCGTCGCCTACCTGAAGGTAAAACCAATTTTACCTTAGCAAGTACCATGGAATAACCTTTTTAAGCTCAATAAAACCAACAAAAAAGGCACTTATCAAAAGTGCCTTTTTTATCATTGAGTGATGTGAAGCTTTATCAATCAATGGCTTCTTATTAACTTGCAGAAACACCATCTATATTAAAATCAATGATAACCACTTTACCTTTATAAGGGATTTTCTCATAACGCCATTGACGCATTGCTTTTCTCACTTCGCGTTCAAAGACATTTTTGGGGTTAGCAGAGAGAATTTCTACATTATCTACCCGTCCATCGGCATCGATATCAAAGCGTACTTTTATTGACCCCTCAATACCCACAGCCTTGGCACGAGGAGGATAGATAGGTAACCCTTGGCGAAGCACATTAGGTACTTTTCCTTCCCCTTGGCTAGTTGTCGCAACAGGCTTTTCCTCACCTTTATTACTCGGTGTAGCGTTGGGATTAAGATTTTTCATCTCATTTCCCTTGTTCAGCGCCAATGGCTGTTGCTGTGGCCGTTCGACAGGTGGCTTTGGTTTTTCCACCGGTTTTGGCTTAGGTTTTGGTTTCGGTTCGGGCTTCTTCTCTATCGGTTTTTCAATCACCGGTTTTACATCTGGGATCGGTTCTGGTTCTGGCTCAGGTTCTGGCTCGACAACAGGCTCAGGCTCCGGAGGCGTCACCTCTTCAACTACAGGCTCAGGCTCTCCTACTGGCTCATCTGCAGCAAAGGCTAGCATCTGTATAGAGATAGGTTCTGGTGCAATTGGCTTATCTTCTACAACATACAGTATGGCAGCCGCAACAAGCGAGGCATGCAAACACAGTGATATAAATACCCAAAGCTTAAAGCGCATAACTGATCTTATTTCACCTAAACAAAAAATAATGCCTCTAGTTTAAATGCAAATAGCAATCATATTCAATAACGTTTATCAAAATGATTGCTATAACAACTAAAAAAGCTAAAGATCAATTTAGTTCGGTGTATTGCACGAACAACAGCGCTCTATGTTTTCTAGAAGTATCAAGCTTACGCATTTGGTAAATACGTAAGTTACGGCGTGATTGACCCTCTAACCAACGGCGACGGCGACGTAACGCTTGTCTCATCATTCGCCAACGTGCCACTTCATTCCTGCTATGTCTCATTGCAATCAATACCTATTTTTTCAAATAAGTGGTGTATTATAGGACGTTCATTTTATGATCCAAGGGGGGATTGATAATTTGCCTTATTTTTTATTTATGCTTTATACCTTTCTCTCAAAAATAAAATGTATCAAAATAAGTATCTAGCGACTTATTTGATGTTTATCTCTTACCAGAGAGATTTGACAGAGAAAATAATCCTGATTTAATAACAACATTTGGCAAATAATAGAAATAATGAACTATTGTTAGTAAATTGCCTCCGACCTATTCATGCGATTCTTTTTCAACGGAAAATAGCTTTACTATGACAACATTTTATACTGTATTAAGTTGGCTAACTTTTTTCTTCTATTGGCTATTGATCGCAGGGGTCACATTTCGTGTCCTAATGCATCGACGACCTGTCACCTCAACGATGACATGGCTACTGATTATTTATATCCTCCCTTTAGTCGGTGTTATCGCCTATTTTGCCTTTGGTGAACTTCATCTTGGTAAACGCCGTGTCGAACATGCTAGGCAGATGTGGCCTTCCGTAGTTGCCTGGCTTGAAGAATTAAAAAAATGTAAACATATTTTCGCTAAACACTATAGTGATGTTGCGGAGCCCATCTTTCAGTTAACCGCTAAACGCCAAGGTATTAATGGTGTAAAAGGTAATAAGATCCAGCTACTAACAACTTGCGAAGACTCATTAAATGCCATCACGCGTGATATTAATAATGCGCGCGATAATATTGAAATGGTGTTTTATATCTGGCAATCCGGAGGATTGGTAGAGGAAGTCACTGAAGCCCTTATTCAAGCGGCTAAACGTGGTGTAAAATGTCGCATTATGGTGGATTCTGCAGGAAGCCGTAGTTTCTTTCGCACCAATGGTCCTGCAAGAATGCGAGCCGCCGGCATTGAATTTGTCGAGTCATTGCAAGTCAATCTGTTCCGTTTCTTCTTGCGTCGTATGGACTTACGTCAACATCGTAAAATAGTATTAATTGATAACTACATTTCCTATACCGGCAGTATGAATATGGTCGATCCACGCTATTTTAAACAAGATGCGGGTGTCGGTCAGTGGATTGATATTATGGTCAGAATGGAAGGCCCTGTTTCTACGACATTGGGTATTATTTATGCTTTCGACTGGGAAATGGAAACCGGTGAACGCCACTTACCACCGCCACCAGATAACAATATTATGCCATTTGAACAAGCAAATGGACATACTACACAGGTAATTGCCTCAGGCCCCGGCTTTCCTGAAGAACTCATTCAACAATCATTAATTACGGCCATCTATTCAGCCAGAAAAGAATTAGTCATGACAACCCCCTACTTCGTGCCAAGTGACGATCTGGCTCATGCCATTTCAACCGCCGCTATGCGTGGTGTTGATGTCAGTATTATTGTGCCACGAAGTAATGACTCTTTCCTGGTACGTTGGGCAAGTCGAGCCTTTTTTACTGAAATACTTGAGGCGGGTGTAAAAGTTTTTCAATTTGAAGATGGCCTATTACATACAAAAAGTGTGATGGTTGATGGTCAACTGAGTATGGTTGGCTCGGTTAACCTTGATATGCGTAGTTTATGGCTTAATTTTGAAATAACTGTTGTGATTGATGATGAATGTTTTGCTAGTGATCTTAGCATCGTACAATATGATTATATTGCCCGTTCAACACAACTTACTCTTGATGAATGGGAAAAACGTCCATTTATGAATCGGGTGTTAGAACGCCTTTGTTATTTCTTTAGCCCACTTCTCTAGAAAGAGTGATACAATCAGCTCAGTAATTATATCAACAATAAAATAGTTAGCGAAAACAGCTAACTATCGATATAAATAGCGCGACAATATTGACATAATTTATAGGCATGACCATGAACCAACCAACCTTAATCAGTGAAGAAGAAGCTTTAGAACAAGCCTATGATCTCTTTTTAGCGCAAGCCGCTGATAATCTTGATGTAGCCGATCAGCTGCTTTTTAATTTACAATTTGAAGAACGAGGTGCAGCTGAAGTTGTTACATTAGGGAATGATTGGCAATTTATTGTCGGTTTACCTGTTTCATCAGCCCGGTTTAGTGAAGTGATTATCGGTCTTGCACCGGATGAAAACGCCGATATTGATGATATTTTTGGTCGTGTATTAATTAGTCGTGATCCCCTGCAACCCATGTACCATATTATTTGGAAATCTTAACTTCTTAATAACCACACAATTTGTCTGTTTAACTACACTGGCGAACTTATCAATTTTAATTTGTTTAAAAGTAGCTTATATAAAGACTAAAAAGGTCGCAAAAGCGACCTTAGAAAATATATTGACTATCGTGTGTGACACCTTTGATTAAAAACGATAACCGATACCCACTACCCAAGTAGTAAAATCAATATCATATAGTTTGGAGTATTCATAAGAAACATCAATAGCTAAGTTAGTGATTGGGTTTACTTGTACACCTAATCCATAAGCCATTGATATCTTATTTTCTTTTTCTCTTTCATCATAGTAGTGAAAGTCTTCATGAAAATAGCCAAAACCTATTAGTCCATATGCACTGACATAATTGTTAAGGCGGTAACTTGGACCTGCCGTTAACGAATAGTAGCTAATCTTTGAAGTACCTGCATATCCCCAATGATCATAACCATCATTTTTATTTTTTGCATATGAAAACGAACTGATAACGCCCCAATCATTAGCTACTTCATGATTATATTTTAAGTTAATACCTTTAAGGTTATCATTTATTAAATCTTCATCGACTTTCAATTTAGATTTAGCATACCCTATCGACACTGTATTTTCTAATGTTGCATAAGCATTAAAAGAAAGAGTAGAAACAACGAGTATTGAAGT
>NZ_CAWPAV010000028.1:0-7549 GCF_963885725.1 Proteus sp. G4380 | reverse complement strand
TATTTAAAAATAATTTATATGTAAATTGAGTAACCCCGCTATAGATGATTATTTATTAGGAGAGGTACCCATGAAAAAGAAAGTTATGTTAAAAATGATGTTTCCTGTCAGCATTATATCACTTGCGCTGACCTCTTTTCTTTCTCATGCGGTAATACCTCCAGAAGGTACTCTTCTTGCGAAACAACAAGATATTGTTATTAATAATGGCACTGAAGTTTCCTCCCTTGATCCACATAAAGTGGAAGGGGTACCAGAAAGTAATATTATTTTAAATTTATTAGAAGGGCTCACTTATATGGGGCCTAATGGTGAAAGTATGCCGGGGGTTGCCGCTAAATGGGAGAGCTCAGAAGACAATAAAACATGGACTTTCTATTTACGCGATGATGCGAAATGGAGTGATGGTACACCGGTTACTGCAGATGATTTTGTTTATAGTTGGCGTCGATTAACAGATCCCCAAACTGGCTCGCCTTATGCCAGTTATCTTGAATATGCCTATGTGGAAAATGTTGCAGATATTCTGACAGGTAAGAAATCCCCAGAGAGTCTAGGGGTAAAAGCAATTGATCCACATACTTTGCAAGTTACGCTCACACAACCGGTTCCCTATCTGGTGGATATGCTAAACCACACCTCATTAAAACCAGTTAAAAAAGAGATTGTTGAAAAATATGGTGTCAATTGGACTCGCCCGGAAAACTTTGTCGGTAATGGGGCGTATTTAATTGATAATTGGGTGGTTAATGAAAAAATCACTTTAAAACGTAATCCGCTTTATTGGGATAACAAAAACACCATTATTGAACGAGCGACTTTTTTACCTATTAGTTCAGAAACCAGTGATATTAATCGCTACCGTAGCGGTGAAGTTCAAATCACCAATAGCGCTATTCCTCCTACGCTTTATCGAAAGATGAAACAAGAGCAACCGGAGGCTCTACATATTACGCCTTACCTATGTACTTTCTTTTATGAGCTTAATAATAAACGTCCACCTTTTGATGATCCCCGTGTGCGTGAAGCGGTAAAATTAAGTTTAGATAGAGAAATTATCGCGGAAAAGATCATGGGGCAAGGGCAAATACCGGCTTATTCTTTTACTCCACCTTTTATTAATAATGGCAAGTTTAAACCCCCTAAATGGGCAGGTTGGACGCAACAACAGCGTCATGAAAGAGCGCGTGAGTTATTAAAAGAAGCCGGTTATGACAGCCAAAACCCATTATCGTTTACATTGTTGTACAACACATCCGATCAGAATAAGCAACAAGCTATTGCTGCCGCTTCTATGTGGAAAAAGAATATTGGTGCTAATGTCACTTTACAAAATCAAGAGTGGAAAACGACGTTAGAAAATCGTAACCAAGGTAATTACCAAGTGGCAAGGGCAACATGGTGTGCCGATTACAATGAACCAACATCATTTTTAAACTCTTTCCTCTCCACTAGCAGTCTAAATACTATTTTATATGAAAATAGTGATTATGATGCTGCATTAAAGAATGCGTTACTGGCCACTGATAATGAAGCGCGTCACCAACTGTATCAACGTGCTGAAGCCTTGTTAGACAAGGACTCCGCTATTGTACCAGTCTATTATCGTGTGAGTGTCAGAATGGTCAGTCCTAAAGTGGGCGGATTTACCGGTAAAGACCCCTTTGATTATACGGACTTAAAGCGCTATTTTATAAAGGCAGATAAATAAAACTGGTAAGTTATAACGCATCTATAGCTATATCTGATTTTAATTAGCAAAAGCAATTTAAAAAAGTACAGCATAAAAAGTACTACACAAAATATAACGGCACAAAAATGATAAAGACATCATGCAGTTAAGCATAGATAGTCAATCCGAAACAATATTTTATTTTTTTGTAAAACAATAAGTTGTGTAAAACGTTCCAAAAACACAGCGAAGCATCACAGGAAGGCCGAACAATGGCCGACTCACTAACTGGGAGTATTTGATAAGATGATAAATGTAACTAAAAAAAGTGCGCTAGCGATCGCCATTGGTACTATCTTTGGTTTTACGGCGCTCAATGCTACTGCGGCTGTTGTGCCTGATGGGGTAAAACTGGCTGATAAACAAGAGTTAGTGCGTAATAATGGCTCTGAGCCACAATCACTTGATCCTCATAAAATTGAGGGTGTACCTGAATCAGCATTAGCACGAGATCTATTTGAAGGGATCACGATTGTAGGGCCTGATGGTGAAATTCTACCGGGCTCTGCGACTAGCTGGGAAAATAAAGATTTTACCGTTTGGACGTTCAAAATTCGTGAAGACGCGAAATGGTCAAATGGTGACCCTGTAACAGCGCAAGACTTTGTTTATAGCTGGCAACGTTTAGCAGATCCGAATACAGCATCACCTTATGAAAGTTATCTACAATATGCCCATATTGTTAATATTGACGATATTATCGCCGGTAAGAAAAAACCGACGGAACTAGGTGTTAAAGCGCTTGATAATAATACATTAGAAATCACATTATCAGAGGCCGTACCTTATTTACCTAAATTGCTAGCTCACTCCTCGATGTCGCCAGTGAATCAAAAAGTGATTGAAAAATTTGGTGAAAAGTGGACGCAACCTGCGAACTTTGTCGGCAATGGTGCTTATGTACTGAAAAATTGGACGGTAAACGAACGTATTGAATTAGAGCGTAGTCCAACCTATTGGGACAATAAAAATACGGTTATCAATAAAGTTACTTTTTTACCTATCTCATCAGAAGTCACCGATGTAAACCGCTATCGTGCGGGTGAAATCGATATGACTTATAGCAATCTGCCGATTGAATTTTTCCAAAAATTGAAAAAAGAGATCCCAGATGAATTACGTATCAGTCCATACTTATGTACCTATTATTATGAAATTAATAATGAGAAAGCTCCCTTTGACGATCCACGAGTACGTGAAGCACTAAAACTATCTATGGATAGAGATATCATCACTTATAAAGTGAAAAACCAAGGTGATATCCCTGCTTACGGATTTACACCGCCTTTCACCGATGGCATTAAAGAGAGTAAACCAGAGTGGTTTGCTTCTTGGACCCAAGAGCAACGTAATGAAAAGGCACGCCAATTATTAGAAGAAGCGGGTTATAACAAAGCTAATCCATTAAAATTCAAGTTACTGTATAACACCTCTGATCTACATAAAAAAGTTGCGATTGCGGCCTCTTCTATTTGGAAGAAAAACTTAGGTGCTGAGGTTTCTCTTGAAAACCAAGAGTGGAAAACGTTCTTAGATACACGTCACCAAGGTAATTATGATGTTGCACGTGCAGGATGGTGTGCAGATTATAACGAACCTTCTTCATTCCTTAACATGATGCTGTCTTACAGCAGTAATAATACCGTTCACTATAAAAACAAACAATTTGATGCGTATATGAAAGAATCTTTACGCGTGAAATCGGATGATGAACGTGCAGAAATTTATCAAAAAGCAGAAGGTGTATTAGATAAAGATTCTGCCATTGTTCCACTTTACTACTACGTAAACACCCGTTTGGTTAAACCTTATGTCGGTGGTTATTCTGGTAAAGATCCACTGGATAATTTACATACTAAAGACTTGTATATTATTGCTAAATAATCGGGCGAGACCTTGCTTAAGTTAAGTGAGGTCTTTTTATCACCACGCCTGAATAGGTTTGTGTTATAGGAACGGGCAATGCTCAAATTTATTTTTCGTCGCTTTTTGGAAGCGATCCCGACACTTTTTATTCTAATAACGATTTCGTTCTTTATGATGCGCTTGGCGCCGGGTAGCCCTTTTACTGGGGAAAGGAAATTACCCCCTGAAGTTATGGCCAACATCGAAGCGAAATATCATTTAAACGATCCCATTTACAAACAATACTTCGATTATTTAATTCAATTATCGAAAGGGGATTTAGGGCCTTCTTTTAAATATAAAGACTACAGTGTTAACACTTTAGTCGGTAAAGCATTCCCTGTTTCTGCAAAATTAGGGCTATCGGCCTTTGTATTAGCGGTTATTTTTGGTGTGGGGGCAGGCGTGATAGCCGCACTGAATCAAAATACCAAATGGGATTATACCGTCATGACATTTGCCATGACGGGGGTTGTGATACCGAGTTTTGTGGTGGCGCCACTATTAGTGCTTATCTTTGCGATTACCTTACGTTGGTTACCGGCGGGAGGTTGGAATGGTGGGCAAATCCAGTACATGTTACTGCCGATGGTTGCATTATCGCTCTCTTACATTGCAAGTATTTCGCGTATCACACGTAGTTCTATGATTGAAGTTTTACACTCAAACTTTATCAGAACGGCCAAAGCCAAAGGCTTGCCAATGAAACGCATAGTGCTACGTCATGCGTTAAAACCAGCATTACTGCCAGTGATCTCTTATATGGGGCCGGCATTTGTGGGGATTATTACAGGCTCTATGGTCATTGAAACCATTTTTGGATTACCGGGTATTGGTCAGCTTTTCGTTAATGGTGCATTAAATCGAGACTACTCATTGGTATTGAGTTTAACCATTATTGTGGGTGGTTTAACCATTTTATTTAATGCCATAGTTGATATTTTATACGCCGTAATCGATCCGAAAATTCGTTATTAATAGAGACTGGAGCACGTTATGTTATCGATGAAAGAAAATAGCGAAGCTCTGGGGAATTTCTCGGAGCAGCTAGATGTTGAAGGTCGTAGTTTATGGCAAGATGCCCGTCGTCGTTTTATGCACAATAAAGCGGCGATCACCAGCCTAGTACTACTATTTTGTATTTTACTTTTTGTCATTTTCGCCCCCATGTTATCGCCTTTTGTTTATGACGATACGGATTGGGAAATGATGTCAATGCCACCTGATTTTGCCTCAGCGCACTATTTTGGCACTGACTCATCAGGACGTGACTTATTAGTTCGTGTAGCAATTGGTGGACGTATTTCACTGATGGTAGGTATTGCAGCGGCATTTGTCGCGGTGATTGTTGGTACCCTCTATGGCGCGATGGCAGGTTATATCGGTGGGCGCGTTGACTCAGTGATGATGCGTTTACTGGAGATATTAAACTCCTTCCCATTTATGTTCTTTGTTATCTTACTGGTGACCTTTTTTGGGCAAAATATCTTACTGATCTTTGTTGCCATCGGCATGGTATCTTGGCTCGATATGGCTCGTATCGTACGGGGACAAACACTCAGTTTAAAACGTAAAGAGTTTATTGAAGCGGCGTTAGTCTGTGGTGTGTCATCACGTAATATCGTCCTTAAACACATCGTGCCGAATGTATTAGGTGTTGTTGTGGTATACGCTTCATTACTGGTTCCTAGCATGATCTTATTTGAATCATTTTTAAGTTTCTTAGGATTAGGCACACAAGAGCCATTAAGTAGTTGGGGAGCTCTACTGAGTGATGGTGCAAATTCAATGGAAGTTTCTCCTTGGTTATTACTTTTCCCAGCTGCATTTTTAGTTGTCACCTTGTTTTGCTTTAACTTTATCGGTGATGGTTTACGTGACGCATTAGATCCGAAAGATCGTTAAGGAGAACATGATGACAAATTCAACAAATAATCCATTGTTAAGTGTAAAAGATCTCTGTGTCACCTTTGGTACTCCAGATGGGGATGTAACCGCAGTAAATAAGCTCAACTTTGAGCTATCTGCAGGGGAAACCTTAGGAATTGTCGGTGAATCTGGCTCTGGGAAATCGCAAACTGCGTTCGCCTTAATGGGATTATTAGCTAAAAACGGTCGTACTGCTGGAAGTGCGCATTTTAATGGTCGTGAAATTTTAAACTTACGCCAAAGTCAATTAAACAAAATGCGTGCTGAAGAAATATCCATGATATTTCAAGATCCAATGACCTCACTTAACCCTTATATGAAAGTCGGCACTCAGTTAATAGAAGTGCTTATGCTTCATAAGGGTATGAGTAAAAATGATGCATATGCGGAATCTGTTCGCATGCTTGATGCAGTAAAAATGCCCGAAGCCCATAAACGTATGGGCATGTATCCCCATGAGTTCTCTGGTGGGATGCGCCAACGGGTAATGATAGCGATGGCACTATTATGTAAGCCAAAACTATTAATTGCTGATGAGCCAACAACGGCACTGGATGTGACTGTTCAGGCACAAATCATGACACTGCTAAACGAGCTAAAAAAAGAGCTTAATACTGCCATTATCATGATCACCCATGACCTTGGGGTGGTTGCGGGTATTTGCGACAAAGTATTGGTAATGTATGCTGGGCGAACCATGGAATATGGTAATGCGCGAGATATTTTCTACCAACCATCACACCCATATTCTATTGGGTTGCTGCAAGCAGTACCTCGTTTAGATGGTGAAGATGAACGTTTGGCGACCATTCCGGGTAATCCTCCTAACTTATTGCGTTTACCTAAAGGTTGCCCATTCCAGCCTCGTTGCCAATATGCAACAGAGCAGTGTTTGAATAGTGAACCTCAATTAACACAATTTGCTCAGGGAAGATTACGAGCCTGTTTTAAAGCGGCGGAGGAGTTAGTATGAGCCAAGCCACCTTACAAGATAGAAAAGTGATCCTCGAAGTTAACGATCTAAAAGTTTATTTCGATGTACAAGATAATAAACAGTGGTTCTGGCAACCTAAAAAAAGCCTCAAAGCCGTTGATGGTGTTACCTTACGTTTATACGAAGGTGAAACCTTAGGTGTAGTAGGGGAATCTGGTTGTGGCAAATCAACTTTTGCGCGTGCCATTATCGGCTTAGTTAAAGCATCGGGTGGTACAGTCACTTGGTTAGGCAATGACTTATTAGGCATGGGCAATAAACAGTGGCGCGATGTTCGTCAAGATATTCAGATGATATTCCAAGATCCACTTGCCTCCTTAAACCCAAGAATGACGATTGGCGATATTATTGCCGAACCACTAAAAACCTATCATCCGAAAATGAAACAGGCTGAAGTGGTTGAAAAAGTCAAAGCGATGATGATGCGAGTGGGGTTATTACCAAACTTAATTAACCGCTATCCTCATGAGTTTTCTGGTGGACAGTGTCAACGGATTGGTATTGCTCGCGCACTGATCTTAGAGCCAAAACTGGTTATCTGTGACGAACCTGTATCGGCACTGGATGTTTCTATTCAAGCTCAGGTAGTCAATCTACTGAAAGATATCCAAAAAGAGATGGGATTATCGCTCATCTTTATTGCGCATGATCTTGCGGTAGTGAAACACATCTCAGATCGTGTCTTAGTGATGTATTTAGGTCATGCGGTGGAATTGGGGACTTATGATGAAGTTTATCATCACCCATTACACCCTTATACCAAAGCATTAATGTCAGCGGTGCCTATTCCTGATCCGGATAAAGAGCGTAACAAGCATATTGATTTGTTAGAAGGAGAGCTTCCTTCACCAATTAATCCACCATCAGGCTGTATTTTCCGTACACGTTGTCCGATGGCTGATGAAGAATGTGCTAAAACGCGCCCCTTATTAGAGGGAAGTTTCCGCCATGCGGTATCTTGTTTAAAAGTTGATCCACTTTAATAAATA
>NZ_CAWPAV010000027.1:0-3844 GCF_963885725.1 Proteus sp. G4380 | reverse complement strand
TTTTATTGTTCTTATGCTAAATATTTTTTTAAATCCAGAAATGGGGTTAATATGATTAAAATCAATTTTAATTGCTTCAGTGGCAAGTTTAAAATGGGAGCTAAATAGAGAAGGGATTGCACCAGATAAAAAAGTCACAATAATGATCGGTAGTACAATATCAAAGAATAATTTTGATATAACTTCAACATAACTCTTTAAAGAAATACCTGTTGGATGCAGTAAAAGTGATTGATAAAATTGATTAAATTCATCCAACTTCACTTGATTAAATAAATATATAACACCAATGAAATAGACTAAACCAGAAACCAGTTCCTTACTTTTAAACGATTGTCCTTTTTTTGCTGAATCATCAAGCTTTTTCTGTGTTGGCTTTTCTGTTTTCTCAGCCATGATAAATACTCATAAAAATAGAATAAAAGTATCTACTGTTAAAAAAATGATATAATTCATTTGTCATTGCTGAGGTAAAAAAGAGCAGTAATACTAAAAAAGCGATAATACCTTTGATACAAAGAGAGAGAGAAAATGCATTTAGTTGAGGACAAAATAATGAATAAACCCCTAATGCAACTTCACTTAAAAACATAATAATTAATACAGGAGAAACCAAAATAATCGCCACTTTAACCATATCATTTAGCCAATGACCGATAAAATCGTAACCGATATTTTTATTAATATACCCAATAGGAAAAACATCGTAACTCTCTTTTATGGTACTCATTAAAACAACGAGCCCACCTGTAGCTAAAAAATAGGCCATACAAAACAATCCGGTTAATGACGCAAATTCTGACGATTCAATACCTGTAGTAGGATTAATTGTATCTCCTATGCTTGCTCCTCTTTGATTATCAACGAATTCTCCAAACGCAGAAGCTATCCAAAATGGCGTGGCAAGTAGCAAGCCGATAACTAGACCTATAATTAACTCACTAATTAGAACAATAGCCCAAGTCTCTCTTAAAACCCCTGTTATCGTGATGCTAGGTTTTATTCCTAATGCTATATAAAAAATAATAATATATTTTAATAATTGACTATTGAGAACTCGACTATTGAGGAATGGAATAAACATAAAAATAGGAAATAATCTAGCAATGAGCAAAAAAATATCGATTAAATAAGATTGTATATATTGCAACAGTACTAGCATGATAGTTACCCGGCTAACCCAATCGTCAACATCTCTTTAGCATAAATTAGTAACTTATCTCCCATCCATCCCATCATCATAAGTAAACAAACAAAAACCCCCACAAGCTTGACACCAAAAGGTAAAGTTTGCTCTTGTATCTGTGTGATCGTTTGCAATAGCCCAATAAGCAATCCAATAAAGGTCGCGATAGCAATAGGCGCAGCTGAAAGCAATATAATCAAATAAATAGCTTTATTAGCCGCATAAACCATATCCACTAGTTCACCGCCATCAAATCAAGATATTGATTAATGAGTCCTTTAGATAACAGTCCCCAACCATCCATGGCGATAAATAAAATAAGTTTTAAAGGTACAGATAATGTAATAGGGCTCATCATCATCATACCTAATGCTAATAAAATGCATGAGACAACTAAGTCAATAACAATAAAAGGCAAATAAAGATAGAAACCTATAATAAAAGCAGATTTTATCTCACTAAGTGCATATGCCGGTAATAATGATAAGAGTGAATTTTCTATGTTTTCTTTATCACCATCACTATTTGGTCTATTCTCTTGCGCTTGTTCAAAAAAAGCTAATAAATCAGGATCTGAGTAATGATATAGGTATTTTTTATAATCGCCTAACGCCTCATTTGAAAATGACTCGATCGCATCTGGAGATGACATATCCACTTTATTTTCAATAACATAGTAACAAATATTTTTAGTAATTGGTGTCATAACAAAAAGCGCCATCATTAAAGCGATAGCATTAAGTACCATATTAGAAGGAACTTGCTGCACACCTAATGCATTACGAGTCATAACTAAAACGATAGAAAACTTTAAATAACAAGTTCCTGCAGCAATAATAAAAGGAGCCAATGTGGCAAGAGCTAGGATCAAGATTAATTGTGTTGAGCTTTCCATATGTTATTCGCATTTTATAGATAATTTATTAATTTCTACCGCTAACATATCTTTAATTTTGATTAATTCTCCTTGGGCAATAGCTTTACCATTTGCTAAAATATTAATATGACGAATGGCATTATCAGGTAAAATAAATTTCTTCCCTGGTGCTAATTCTTCAAGTTGATCAATTGATAATGTTTTATTGGCTAAAAGAAAAGATATTGTAATCGGAATAGCGCCAATTGAATTTAAATCAAGTGATTGAGCTAAATCAATGCTATCTTCTATTATGGCATCGTTTTGCTCATCCTCTTCATTTTCTTCACTATTTTCAACGATAGCATCTAATGTCACACAATTACCCTCATCCCATGAAAAATAAAAATATTTTTTATCACCAACATTAAAAGAAAAATGGATATCATCTATTAATAAAACATCCCCTGGTAATATTGTTTTTAATAATGAAAGTGATATTTTACTGTAACCAAAAATAAAACTTGTTATAAAACCTATTTTATTTTTTGGAAATACTGTCAATTCATATTTCCATTTAATATCGCAAATAAAAACATGACCTAATGTGGTATCTACACAAGGATAGCAAGATCCTTTTTCAGCACCTAAACAGATATTTTCAACACATGATGACATTGGCTCTTTAGAAAAAGGAAATAATAATGTTGATAAAGATTGTGAAAAAAGAGCAATTAAATAGTTTTCAGGTACTAATTCCCAATCAATTTTTTTTTCAGGATATAAGTTATCCATGACTTGACTAACTGAAATTAACGCCGTTAAGGTTCCTAATTTATTCTCACATCTCAATACAAAATATAGCTGTTTTTCTGTTATTTTTTTTGTACCAAAGATAGAAGATAATATTACCATGTCATTAATTTTATTTGTTTCTTTATGGTTATTATCTACCTCTACGTTAATACTCATTCATTTTCATCCTCTCTTTCATAAATAGCATTAATAGAGTTGATATACCACGATTTATTTTTATGGCTATTAGTTAGATCTATGGATAATCCCCCATTATATTGCTTCAAATTCTCTAATGCTGTTTGATAAACGCGTCCTGAGGAGGCAATTAACTGAACTTGTTTATCAATAAAATGAATTTTAGCCTGATGATAACGACTCTTCCATTTTGTAAATGTATAAGTAATGCTTGGTGGTAGAGTCAACATAGATATTTTTTTATCTATTACTTGCCAAGCAGGTAGCTGTGAAACCATTTTGGCTACTTTTGGTAATGCAATTACCGTTTTTATTGGTGTAACTTGCGAAGAAAAAGGAACAACTTTATTAGTTTCAGTGATATTTTCTTGATAAATTTCCGGTTCTTCTTTTGTATCAACTTTTGATACGTTATTTAGCGGCATTGCCATACTAGACTCAATATTTTTGTATGCACTGTTATTCTCTTTCTGATGAATTTGAGCCTGTTTTTCCTGCTTAGTTGCACTGCTAACTAAATCAACATTATCATTATTAACGGGTTCTTTTTTAATTATTTTTTCTAAAAACTTAATATACTGTTGTTGATTTATTTTTTTATCTACGAAAATAGGAAATACTGAACTCTTTTTTGTCGATAAGAATTCATTAACCATCGTTTTAACATTGTTTTTTCTTATTATGTCTTTAATGACAGTTTTTTCTTCTATTCCTACATGGGGTTGTAGTTTGTATTTATCTATCTTAGATGTTTTTTTATTTATTCTCTGATCAGTGAGCTGTGCTTTTTTTTCTTCTCTTCCTATATA
>NZ_CAWPAV010000026.1:0-5105 GCF_963885725.1 Proteus sp. G4380 | reverse complement strand
TGATTCAGACATCAGTCTGAACGCAGTAGGGATCCACGTCCTTTAGGGCGTGGAGGATGTCAAAGCAAATAGAGTTTGACTGATGTCTCAAAAAAACTATTGGAACAATGAAATAATAATAAAAATATATAACCTACGTCATAAAACACAGTAAAACTATTTACTTCTTTCTGCTTTTTCTACTGTGAATACAGGGCAGAGCCTTCTCAATAAATAATATACATGGGGATAGACCATGAGCTTATCGTTTAAATTATCTGCATGCGCACTGACAGTGACTTTAGCAATGGCGCCTGTGATGTCTCAGGCATGGGAAAAAGATAAAACTTACCAAATTACCATCCTACATACTAATGATCATCACGGTCACTTTTGGCACAATGATCATGGCGAGTACGGTTTAGCTGCTCAAAAAACTGTCGTTGACAATATTCGCGATGAAGTCGCTAAAAATGGCGGTAGCGTATTGCTTCTGTCTGGTGGTGATATTAATACGGGGGTTCCTGAATCTGATTTACAAGATGCAGAGCCTGATTTTAAAGGGATGAATCTTGTCGGTTATGACGCTATGGCGCTGGGTAACCATGAGTTTGATAATCCACTGGAAGTGCTACGCCAACAAGAAAAATGGGCTACTTTCCCCTTCCTATCTGCGAATATTTATCAAAAAAGTACCGGTGAACGTTTATTTAAACCTTATACTATTTTTGATAAGCAAGGAGTGAAAATTGCGGTATTAGGTTTAACTACCGATGATACGGTGCGTATTGGTAATCCTGCTAACTTCCCTGATACTGAGTTCCGTAAACCGGCAGATGAAGCGAAAAAAGTCGTTGAAGAATTACGTACCACAGAAAAACCCGATATTATTATCGCTGCTACCCATATGGGGCATTATGACGATGGTAATCATGGCTCTAATGCACCGGGTGATGTTGAAATGGCGCGTGCTTTGCCGAAAGGCTATTTAGATATGATTGTCGGTGGACACTCACAAGATCCGGTTTGTATGTCTCAAGAGAATAAAAATTACAAACAAGCAGATTATGTTCCCGGCACACCTTGCGCTCCAGATAATCAAAATGGCACATGGATTGTTCAAGCCCATGAATGGGGTAAATATGTAGGTCGCGCTGATTTTGAGTTCCGTAATGGTGAGTTCACATTAAAACACTATCAGTTAATTCCAATTAACTTAAATAAGAAAGTGAAAAAAGAAGACGGAACCACTGAGCGAGTTTACTACACAGAGGAGATCCCTCATAACCCTGAAATGATGAAATTACTGACCCCTTATCAAGAGAAAGGTGGTGAGCAATTGAATGTGAAAGTGGGGGAAGTTGTTGGTAAATTAGAAGGCGATCGTAGCAAAGTTCGTTTTGAACAAACGAATATGGCGCGTTTACTGTTATCTGCTCAGGCGGAGCGTGCGAATGCTGATTTTGCCATTATGAGTGGTGGTGGTGTACGTGATTCGATTGAATCTGGCGATATTACTTATAAAGATGTATTAAAAGTACAACCCTTTGCTAACGAACTCGTCTATGTTGATTTCAAAGGTGAAGAAGTTGAACCTTATCTATCCGCAGTTGCTTGCATGAAAGTAGATTCAGGCGCTTATGCACAATTTTACAATGTAAGTTTAACCGTAGATGCAGATTGTAAAGTGAGTGATGTAAAAATTGCGGGCAAACCATTAGATAAAACTAAAAATTATCGTATGGCGACATTAAACTTTAACGGTATTGGTGGTGATGGTTATCCTAAGATTGATTCACACCCAGGATATGTCAATACCGGCTTTGTTGATGCAGAAGTGCTAAAAGGTTATATCGAAAAACACTCACCACTAAAAGCGGCTGATTTTGAACCGCAAGGCGAGATTGTGTATAAAAAATAGTATTTATTGAAAATATACAATAGATAATTCCCAAAAGGCGGCAGAGGATGTCGCCTTTTGTTATTTTATTTCTTATTGGCAGCTTGGTTGATATAAAAGCCTAAAATAAGCAATCAGTTACTCTTAATCCTCTTTACGGATCAGGGCAAATTGTGCACCTAATACTGAGCATAAATCTTCAGCCGCTAGTTCAATATCCAGCCCTCGCTTACCTCCTGAGACATAGATAGTGTCAAACTTAAGTGCTTGATCATCAATCACCGTGGGAAGGCGCTTTTTTTGTCCTAATGGGCTTATACCGCCGACTAAATAACCTGTTACTTTTTGTGCTATTTGTGGATCGGCCATTTCTGCTTTTTTAGCTTTAAGGCATTTGGCGACTCGTTTTAAGTCAAGTTGACTTGATACTGGGGTGACCGCAACGGCTAGGTTTTTAGCATCACCATTTAACGCAACAAGAAGCGTTTTAAACACTTGACGGTTATCTAGTCCTAACTTTTCAACGGCTTCATCACCAAAGTTATGTACATTCGCATCATGTTCATAAGGGTGAAGAGTAAATTTAATTTTTTGTTTTTCCAGTAAATTCACTGCGGGAGTCATAATTATTCCTACTCAATAAGGTGAGAGCAATGGTGAACGTGATCTTGTTATGCTTGATAAGTTAATCGATCAACTAAATTATCTTCACCAAATAAGTGAAGAGCACCGACGGTGACAACATAGTGGCCTGCTGGAAGATTAGAAAGCGTTGTTGCCCAGACTTGATTGCGCTTTTCCATTAAAATATCAAATACCGCTTTGCTAAAAGTATTTGGCAAAGGAGAAGGGTGCTTTTCACTGGTATAATTTAACCACCAATTGATCATAATTTGCAATGCCCGTGCATTTTCATGCCAATTTTTTAGCGTATCTTCGAGTAATTGTGCGCCGTCTTGTGGAAAATCTAATAATAATGCGACCTGACGCTCAATACCTTCTAGCTCTATAATCGCTTTTTGTTGTTTATTGGCTTGTTGGATAACTTGATAATCAATGCCGTGCTGTGGTTGTAATCCAAGTTGCATCGCTTGGGTTGATTGTAATATCAGCGCGATTTGCCACAGTGGTTTATCATCAATTTGGTAACGTGGAATAGAAAGAAGATCACAATGGCTGATGATAGTGGCAAGTTGTGTTTCATTTACTCGTTGTTCTAATGGCTCTCGCAATAACGATAGCTGATCAAAGGGCTGAGTTTCGGTTGAAATATCCGCTTCGACAATAACCGCATCCGCTGTTGCTATTTTATTAATCAGCACATTGGATAATGGTGACATCGTTGGCACGCCCATATGGATACTACCAACAAGATGTAAAGAGACATGATTAGGGAGTGAAATATCAATAGCAGGATAGGGGTAATAAGATGTTTTCTGTATACCGATCCATTTCTTGATTTTCTGTATTATATCCTTCATTTGATACGCTCCTCATGGGATAAACCACAAGGTTGTAGCATAACGGATTTTGTATTGAATAAAACAAGGAAAACTGAGTTTTACCTAGCTTTCCTTATCTTTACCGCTATATTTATAAATTTATATTACCAACTAATACCGATCCCCCCCGCAGAGACCCAATTGTTAGCGTCATTCCAAGCGGTTGAGGCTTTAACTTTAACATTTTCGTTGATACGGTATTGCATTCCCCATGCAAATGCTGTGGCATTACGATAATTACCGATACCCATTGCGGTGCTAAAGGTTGCTGCATCATTAAAGGGTAAATTACTCATCGCTGCAACAGAGGCAATTCCTTGATTAGCGCGCTTTTCAACTTTATAGAAACGATTATTGGTTTCATTTTTAAAATGGCTAAGATCATTTCTAATGGCATTAATATTATCTGTGTTTAACTTATTTCCTGCATATAAAGAGCCAAGATGACCTACTAAACTTTTAGATTGTTCATTAACATCGAAATCATTAGCTAGGTATTGCTTTACATATTTTTTATTTTCGTCAGCAGTTTGTTTAACTTGATTAATATTTTCTCTATTTGTTTGTATATCTTCTTTATTTGTTTGTATATCTTCTTTATTTTTTTCTACAATACTTTCTACTTTAGTAATACCTTCTCTATTAACAGCTATATTACCTTCATTTTTTTTCACATCACTTTCTACTTTAGTAATTTTATTATCCTGTAAAGTTAACGTTTCAGTAGTTATTTGTTGTTGATTCGCTATAGCTCCAACTTCATTATCTATTTTTCCTGATAATAAAACATATGCATTAGCAATATCAACTCGTGTTACTGGTTGCGATAATCGCTTAGTAATCATTTGGATTTCAGTTAATGGTTCTGCTGTTTCTAGATCTTGATTTGCAACAATAGTAAAAGAGGTACCTTTTTCTATACTTTCGTCAACAATATTTTTAAAATCTTGTATCTGATGTAATAATGCCATCTGTGTTAGTCTTATCTCACTAGTATTTTCATCGTTCATTGTTTCTAAAAAGCCTGCTTCTAGACTTTCTAAATAAGAAGACATAGTACGAGCGATATCCTTTTTACTTTTATCCACTAACATACTTCCATCTTCATCAGAATCAACATCTATTGCTTTAGACATATGATCAAAAAAAGGTTTAGAAAGGCTGACTAAAATATTTTCAGATGATGTAGATGTAGAAGGTCTAGAAATAGAAATAAAGGCTGAAATGTATTCACCTATCAATTTACTATGATAATCGGTTGCATGATCAGTCATGTCAAGGTATGTTTTAATTGCTTTAATTGTTTTAATTGGATTAGCATCTGTATTTGGAAATTGTGTCCTATATCCTGATGTATTACCTATTGTTGGTGCGCGATCACGCATTAATGGTGGTTGCGGTAGATGAGGCATTAATGGTGGTTGTGGCAGATGAGTCGTTGGTTCTGTTTCTGAACCTACACTTGATTCTACCATAGAACCATTTCCTAATTGTGAAGTATTACCTGTTGGCAATGGGCTTGGGCTAATTACTGGTGCGCGATTACCCATTAATGGTGGTTGTGGTAGATGAGTTGTTGATGTTGAGGGAATACCTATATTTGATTCTACCATAGAACCATTTCCTAATTGTGAAGGATTATCTGTTGGTAATGGGCTATCAGTATTAGAAAAAACATTTGCAGAATAAATTAAAGAGAAAGAAATAAGAAATAATTTATTATA
>NZ_CAWPAV010000025.1:0-11339 GCF_963885725.1 Proteus sp. G4380 | reverse complement strand
AGCATAACAAATTATTAAAATGAGACAACAGATTTATTATCAATAATAAATGAAGATATGATTTCTTATTATTTAAATAAAATAATTGATTCGCTAAATTGATTTATAAATAAAAAGAGTCTCGATTTTTTATATCGAGACTCTTTAATTTAAAAGTTACGACTTTTACTTAATTAAATAAACTGTTATTGGTATTGCTTGTATAGTCGTTGTTGTAATTAGCGTATTACTATTTTGATATCTAATATTAACACCTAATTGTGGTGTGGCTAATTTCCAAATCCCTTTTACAGTAACTGTACTACTTATTGGTTGAGGATCGGCTGTAAGCCATTGGCGAGAATAAACACTCACTTCAACCTGGTTACCCTTATTATCAATTTGGTCAGCTTCAATACCCTGATATAAATTTAAATCAGGATTAACAATACTTAGCGTTAATTGTTGTTTTTGTTTTTTTACCATTACCATAGTGGGGGAATCACTTGATAATAATAAAGCTTGAGATGAATTGACTTCGGTGGCATTAAAAAAAGCATATCCCTCTTCTTGCGTGATTTTATCTTTTACTGCATGAAGTTGATTATTATGCTGCAATACGGTGTATTCAGGCGCTTTATTATCTTGTGCTTCTATGGCTATTGCATATTCATAATTTGCATTTTTAGGGGCTTTACCGTGAGAGATAACGGCTGTTGCAAACAATTGTTCTGTTTGCTGTGAATTTCTGTCATCAACAGAGTATTGTTTTTGATAACTAAATTCTACCGTTTGCCCTTTAGCTAATTTATACAAGTTACCCGCCGGATCAATTAATGTATCGGCATTATTTAAGGTTAATTGAGTACCGAGTTGGTTCACTTTTTTACCATTAATTATAATTGATTGTAACTTAGGAACAGCAAACTGGAACAGTGTCGTTTCTGTTGTATGTTGTTTATCATTATTTTCAATACCAGAGCCTAATGCGATCACTCTATTATCAAATAAGAAATAGGATTTATTCGCTCTTAGACTTTGTTGTTGATATTTACTGTGACCATGTAATTTCATGGCAAACATACTGTTATTATTTAGTGTATTGGCACCAGAATAACGTTGTGTTGAAAGCAACATTTCTTCTATGCCTGCACTTGGCAATTGGCTTAGTTTTGCTTCTAGTTCATCATAAGGAAGGTGGATCGTAGTCGTTCCTGGATATCGATTCCAATCCCAACCTGCATGACTAAAACCAGATTTAGTTAAATCCGCAGGAATAATTTCAAGTTGCCCATATTGCAAGTAACGACCATAACGGTTGTTATTCTCATAACTTTCATTACCCACTAAATAACGACTAAAACCACGAGCGATAGCAAGCCAGCTTTGCTGTGGCGCTGTTATTGATGCTCTACGCTGGATTGCCATTGAAGCATAATTCATTGCCCATGCACCTACCGGTTCATTTTCTGCTTTAATACCTTCAAAGCTATCTTTGTTTGCTAATTTTGCATAAGCGGCTGCTAATGTAGTATCTAGCTCTTGTTTACCATCGGGCGTACCTGCAAGAGCCATCCATTTGAAGGGATCAATACTTATTTTATGTAACCCCGTAGGATGTCTGCCACTTAATACCAGAGGAATTTGTGTTTCTTTGGTATAGATACGCATTTTTAATAATACATCTTTTAAGCGTGCATGTGCTGGTGATGAAAGACGAAAAGGGGAATGACTTAAGGCATAAACACTAGGCGCTAAGCCACCAAATGCATCTTTGGCATAAGCTGGATAATGTTGTGAATGGTGAAAAATAGAGCCATCAGATTTAAAGCCACCAGCGACACCTTTAGAACTAAGAATGGTTTTGTTTAGCCAACTTTGCAATTGTGCTAAGGCTTGTTGGCGCTGTTGATAATCTGGCAACATCAATAAACTTTTTATCATCCACTGTAATTGGGTATTGAGAATATCGACATTTGCATCAACGATTTCATTATCTTTTTCAAATATGCGCCCTGTTGCGTTATACCACATCATGGCTTGTTGTGTCGGTGCTAACAGATTATGTTTTGCTAGAATATGGCGACCAATAAACCATGCATCAAAAAGCTCTCTTGTTTGATAACCTACGTGAGTAATAATTTGGTAACCACTCCCCCGTGTGAAACCTTGTTCAAGAACGTAACGAGTGCCTAATAAATAGAGCGTTTCTAATTTTTTTCTATCGATTGCTGATAAGGAGTGACTACGCAAGTAAATCGCTGTTTGAAGAAGCGTTTTGCCTACATCTCTTAGCATGTTGGCATCAAGTAATGCTTTTTGGGTTTCTTCACTAAAGACCCCCTCGACTTTGATAAAATTCTGGCGATTAGGATGATCAAGGGCTTTTGCGGTTATTGAGCCATCAGCATGTTGTTCTAAGGCTAATTTTTTCCATAATGCTAAATTTTTGTCGATCATTTCAGCGGTGATTTTTTTATCACGACTGACACCTTGATAGTATTCAAAACGTTGATAAATAGATGCCACTTCAGGCTGATCATCACGAAACTCAGTCGCAAAATTTAATGTAGGATAATGCGCTGTGAACATTTGATCGTACATCAATAATGCACTCCAATTTTTACTCACCATTGTATTTACTGCATTATTAACATATGGAATTTGATAGTCAGGAATAGGCCAACGATTATCTAAAGGTACGCTCATAATTATTTGATCAAAAAAAAGCGTACCTGCTTGATCTGGTGCAGTAATGACTAATTTATCTAATTTGCCTGTTGCTGAGCCTTTCATATCACGAAAAGGAACTGCAATACCTCGCCAACCCGTGAAATTCAGTTCCGTGTTAAAACTTAATGCTACTTGATTATTTTGTTTAAATTGTAATGTAAGGGGCGTTGACTGTGGTTTTTCATTGTAAATCCACATCATAAAAGTGAGTGGTGTTGCTGTATTTTTATCATCTTGATAATTAACTTCATTATTAAGTGTTAATGTTGATTGGGGTTGATACTGCCATTTGAGTGACTGTACGCCATCTTTAGCATGCTCTTTACTTAGTGATAGCTGATGGTCATTTGAGGTGCTCAAGGTATTTGGCATTTCATCTTCAAAAAGATAAAGATCGCCAAAAGGTTCATGAGAAAGAGAAGGTAATGCTTGTGCGGGTAAGGATAAGCAGAAACTTAGTGTAATCGCATAAGCTAAAGAATTTTTTATTAGCATAATCAGATTTCCTGCAAAATAAAAAAGGAACGCGAATGCGCTCCTTTAAAGGTTTAATCAAGAGAGAGGAGAGAGTTTAATTTCTTGTGGAATGCCAAAGTAACTGGTGAAAATAAGTTCGGTATTATCCCCAGAAACGTTATATTTTACCTCACTGTCTTGAGCTGTGGGTTGCCATTTCCCTTTCACTGTCACATTAATGGTGACGGGGGTTGCCGCTTTTTGGCGAGTCATATTTAAATCAGGTGTTACAGCACTCACCGTCAGTATATTTCCTTCCTGATGTGTCATAACAATGGACGGCTTATCGACTTTTTTGATCCATTTATCGTCAATGACTGCTGGTTGATAAAATGCATAACCTGTTATTTGACTGAGTTTATCGTAAATAATATGTACATCTTTATCTTTACGAATAACTTGGTATAACCCATTGTTAGCACGGAATTTCTCGGCTAATTGCGCCATTTTTTCCGGTGTTGCATCTAAGAAAACCATGTACTCATAACTATGATCTTTGGGTTGAATACCGTGGTCGATCCATGCGGAGCTAAAATTTCCTTGCGTGGGTTGACGATTTTTATTTTCAGCCGAAGTCTGGTGTTGGCGGCTGACATTCACTTTTTCTGCTTGAGTAATTAAATAACCGTTACCATTACTATCGATTATCCAATCTCCTTGTTTTAGCGTAGTTTGATAAGGAAAACCTTCTATTTTTTGGCCATTAATCCAAATAGTGTTTAACTCAGGCGTAATAGCATGTTGGAATAACGTTGTTTCCACAGGGTGATCTTTATCGCTGCTATTAATATTGCTACCGACAAAAATTAAATGGTTATCCGCCGCTAAGACGGTTTTTTTAGCGGTAAAGTTAGCATCAAAACGCGCAAGATTAGCGGGATAAAGAAGATCAAACGCCATCATGCCATATTTTCCTTCAAGGGCTGATGTGCCGCTAAATCCTCGCTCACCTCGTTGCATCAAGGTGTGTGGGTTAGGGCTATCAAGTTCTTTAAGCGGAAGATGAATGGTTGTGGCGCCAGGCATTCTATTCCAATCCCAGCCTTCTTGCTGATAGCCTTGTGAAAGTTGAGAGCCATTGCGAACGATTTGAGCAACACCATGACTTTGATAACGGCCATAACGGTTATCTTTATTGTAAATTTCAGATGACCATACATTGGTATTATAGGCTTTTAATGTCACCATTTTGTCTTGCCAACGGTGAATACCAAAGGCACCACCGTTAAAGGCATAGAACCCTTGAGGAAGGGACGCTGGCGTTATCTCTTCACCAAAAATAGTGGGAGATTCATTTCGCGATTTACCACTAATTGCTAAATAAATAGATGCTAACTGTTTATCTGGCGCTGGTTGGGCAGACATCGCGAGCCAATAGTAACCTTGTGCTATAGATTGTAGGGAAGGTGAGTTAAAGGGGTGTCTTCCCGCTAAAGGTAAGCCAACTTCAGGATTACTATAGATCCATGCTGAAATCATTGCCTTTTTTAGGTTATTCCAGCCACTTTCACCTACAGCAAAAGGTGTTTCTCGTAATAAATAAATCAGCTGTGAGGCATTTTTAAATGCTGGGAAAGAGTAGCCGGGATAATTACCTTCATGTCGCCATGCCGTACCATCAGGACGCAAACCGTCTTTACTCCCCGGTGGTACTTGAGTTAAGGCACCAGTGATATAATGACTAAAAGAATTGACTAAGTTAATACGTTTTTGATCATCGGGTTCAAGTAATAATAGCGCTAAATGTTGACGAGATAAGGTATTAAAATAGTCTAAATCAGAGCTATTTGCGCCAACTTTCATATCAAAACTACTTTTAAATTCTCGTGAATACCAAAGTAGAGAATCATAGACTTCTGTCTGTAGATTAGCTTCTTTTAGTGCATCAGCCATTAATAATGTAGAGATATACCACCAACGTGAACTATATCCCCAGTGGTGAGTGGTTACTAGGGCACTACCTTTGACAAATCCTTGATCTAATAGATGCTTGGTCATCAAGAGGTACATCTGTTTTAGCTGTTCTTTTTGTGTTGGATCTTTTTCGAGCACATAAGCACGGCTAATATTAAACATTAATGTGGTGTAGTTACCAAGAATGACGTAATTATCAAAAAGTTGCTTGTCTTGAGAATTAAGCTGTTCTGGCTGATAGATGATAGTTTGTTTATCGGTGATAAGATGTCGACCTTGCATTCCTCCATCCGAAAGAGGGCGAATATTCAGTGCCTCAAAATCCGTTTTTAGCTTGCTGATATTCTCTTCTAAAGCAAGATTCGTCTCTTTTTCACCACCAACAAATTCATTGATAAGACGTTGGCGAATAAGATCTATCGCAGCTAAATTTTCTGGTGTTACAGGTAATTGAGGTTGTACAGTGTGAAATTCAATTTCCGGCTCTGATAATCGTGTTTTTATTTGATAATCAGACCATTGATAACGGGCGTCATCAATAGAAAACATAATACGGTCGATATAGATTTCACCCTGACTGATATTAGAAGGGGCTTTAAAACGAATGCTGTCGACATTTGCACCTAAAGAGCGACCAATACTATCTTGAGTACCATCGGATGATGTATTTGTTGCATTTAAAGTCATCTCGCGATTTTCAAGATCGTTATTTAAAGAGATACCAATAGCACGCCAGCCAGTGAAATTTAGTTTTACTTTAAAGCCAGCTTGGGCTTCGCTGGTGGCATTGAGCTTTTCCCCTAAATCAACAGTGAGATAACCATCAATAGGTTTTTCGTTGTAAAGCCAAAATGATAAAACAGGTGTAGAAGCGCGTCCCCATGCTTTAGAGGCTTCTTTATCTGTGGGAACTATAAGCTTTTTATGTAAAGTAAAACTACTACCACCTTTCCATTGCCATAAAAGGGATTGGTTTCCCATAATGCTACGTTTATCAGATAAAGTTAGTGTTGAATTTTTATCTGATGAAAAATCAGCTAATGGATCACTTTGTGCAAAATGATAGATTTCTGATTGCATAAGATGATTGGGATCAAATGCAGGATTGCTGGTGGCAGCAATAACATGATAGGGGGTTGATAATAACCCCAATGTCATTGCAAGCGCAGTAAAACGAAATATCGGCATTATATTTTCTCCTTAGAAACGCTGGCTAACAGTAAAGCCGATACGCCCTTCATTGAATTTGTCATAACGCTGATATCCCATTGTTGTACCTAAATTTAACGATTGGGTAATATCAAGGTTTGCACCTAATTCAGCACTAATGATGTCACCACCAACGGTATTTCCTTTAATATCGAAGGTGCTTCCTCCAGTATTAAAATAGGTAAGGCTGTGGCGTTGATTAATATCGTTATTACCTGCAATATCTTTGATATAACGAAGGTTAAGAGAAGGGGTTAATTTGCCATAAGAGGTTTGGTAGTCATTCCATAAAGCAACAGAGCCACCTAATTGATTAACTGCGTAGCGTTGGCCATAAGTACGCATAGATAATGTAGAGCCTGTTTCTTCCCAAGAATCAATATTGAGCCATTGATATTGGTAAGTTAGCATCGGTTTAATATGGATAAAATCAAAATCCAAATAGGTGCCAGCGTTAATCTGATAGCCTAATTGCACACCAGAGTAGTCACCTTTTGCTTTGGTATTTCCTTGCCATCCCGTATTACCACCGATATCCCTCTCACTATCGACAGTGTAATAACCAATATTTAAATTACCGTTTAAGAATAATGTATCACTATACCAACCGGCATAAGGCATAAATTCAAAATGGCTAATTTCTTTGCTTGCATTACGTTGTTTAGCATCGGCTTTAGCGTAGTTATATGCTAAAGAAACGCCAATTAGCGCATCTTGATTTATTTCATAATCAGTACCGATTTGAATACCAGTGCGATAAGTATTGTAGCCGTTAATTCCACCTTGTTGACTTTGCGTACCATAACCGTACAGAATATTTGCCCAGCTATTCCAACCTATTTCTCTTTCTTCAATGGGGAGCTGATTATCATAGCGTAAGTAGCGATGAGCAATATTGTTGCGCATATCTTCAACCATGATTAATCCTGCTTGAATATCACTACCGTCAGCAATGGGCGCCAGATCATTTGATAGTGCAGCAATATTATTATCATTATTACCAGCGGCGACTAATAAACTTAATGCTTCATCTGAAATCTGGCTACGTGTATTATTAAATTCATTTAATACTGTTGGAATAATAAATTTAGCTGCTGCTAATCCATTCTCTGTGACATTGCCACGTTCAGCAGCGCTAATAAAATTATCCCCCCCTTCATAGCTAATACCATAACGCGCAATTAATTGATTACCACTGACACCACCGCTAATATTTGGTGGTGTCGTTTCTAACCATGAATCTGTTTTTTCTAATAAAGGTGAAATATCTGGCGCTATGGCATTTGCATCAGTCACTGTAATGCCCGCTTCATCTTTAATTGCCGAGTCTGAAGCAATTAATACAATATCTTTATTAATGATGTTATCAACACTGGTGCCTTTAAAATCAAGTTTTGCTTGGCTACCTTTTTTAAAGGTGACATCGCCGGTAACATGTAAGATAGTTTCATCAGTATTGGTATTATCATCAAGGCGGAAAATAAGCTGGCTATTTTCCTTATTCATGAAGTTACCTTCCCATTGAATGGTTTTATCTTTACCTTGGATAGTTAAATTGCCATGGTTTTCAATTAAAGGAACACCGGTAATTTTATAGCCGTCAAATAATGCATTTTGTGCTCCTCCCTGATAAGCAAAATTGATTTTGGTATCCACATGATTATTCCCTAAAATATCACCGTGGATCTCGCCATTAACATCACTTCTAAAGCCTGTTTTTAAAGTGCTAAAATCAATCGCTGCGGTTTTTCCTCTGATAATAGCGCCATCTCGAATATAAACACCTGTTCCTCGTTTAGGAAAGTTACCTTCAACTAATATTGCTGTACCATTTTCACTAGCGCCATTTAAATTAATATTACTACTAAAAGTAGCGCCCTGATTTATTTTAATTGCATTTGCTCCATTACCAGTAACAGTAATGTTTTTTGTAATTGCTTGAGCTTTATATTCTGTTGATGAGCCATTAAATACTACACCGTCACCTTGTGATACATTAACATCTTTATTTATTTGCGCTGTATCGCCATTATTAATGTTTACGGTTTCACAAATGTTTAAAGTACTATCGCAATCAGCCGCTACGGCTGAGCCATATATAGCTGAAAGGACAGCAGCACTTAAAAATAACAAATTTTTATTTTTCATGAGATATAACCTTATGACTATTATATGGTTTTAATTATTAGAAAGTTGCTCTTACCGATACTTTAAAATAATCTTGAGTTGACTTGCTGCCGTTATTTTTATTCTCAACACGCTCATTATAATATTCTGTCATAACACGCCATTGAGGAGATATTTGGTAAGCCATTTGTAAGGTATAACGAGTCATATCTTTATCGATATATTCACCTTTATTTGTTCTGTCTTCTATTTTTCCAAAAATAGACTTACGCATTGAGGGAGAAATAATAACACCGATAGGTGTCGTCCAGTTTACATACATACGTAATTGCTGGTTGTGATTTGTTTCTTTTGTATCATACTCTTCATGTCTTATTGCTTGTTTTCCACCATCAAAATAAGCCACTGTTGTATTGAGATTCGGGGTGATAAAGTAGCGAATACCGGGTTCAATTTCCCAACCTAAATAATCCGTATTAGTGACGCCATTACTTCGTTTGTCCTCTTTTTTTTGTAATCCAAACAAAACACTACCGGTTAAAACCCAGTCTTTATTAATAGGAAATTGATAATTTGTTTTTGATTCATAAAAGTCGATAGTTAAACGGCTACCATTATCATAGTTAGTTAAATCTTGACGTATTTTTAATCCTGGTTGTATCCAACCATTATTTAATTTAAAACGATAACTACCTTGTAAATCATAACGCTGATAACGATTTTTATTGTCATGTTCACGCTGACGAAAACCGACGTCAAAATACCAGTTCGATTTGTCTGGATTAATATTAAAATCAACACGATAACCAGAATAGTTATTCGATGTATCATAATCAGCAGATTCCCACGAGAACATCGCATTAACTGTTGCTGCGTGAGAATGAAAAGAAGTTAAAGCTAAGCCAAAAAGAGGTAAGAAAAGCACAATACGAAGTTTGTTCATGGTCTATATCCAATTCTTTATTCGCTTTTATTTATATCTATTTTTAGATGTAGGACGTCTTCCTTTTATTTTATTAAAAGGATTTTTATATTAGCGAATTAGGTTTATATATAGCGCCATAAGGTTATGGCGCAGATGTTTTTATTATTTTTCTTCACATATTGATATTTTTTTATTTAATTTATTCGTTGTCGCTGTAATAAACTCAGTCGCTCTCCAAGAATCTCCTGTTTTTTCTAACCAAGGGGTTAATTCTTCTTTAATTAATTTATCAATTAAAGGCATATTATCTTTGGCAATATTTTTCATTTGATATGGATCGTTCACATTGTCATATAAAGTATATTTTAATGGTTGCCCATCTTGCCTATCTATCACCAAAGTATGAGTTTTTGTTCTTACACCTCGTTTACCGAATGAAGGTTCACCATAAGGAATAAAAAGATAAAGCTGAGAGTTTGCTGTGTCGCCTTTGCCTGTGATGACTCTATCTGCAAGATCTGTGCCTTCTACTGAATCAGGGATCCATTCTGATAAACCAAGTAACCCTAAAATAGTTGGGTAAATATCAGGTGCTGACATTAATGCATCATCAAAACCTGGTTTGATTTTACCCGGTAAGCGAAACATCATAGGGACACGCATCGATTCTTCATACGGATTATTTTTTGTTGCTTGTCCATTTGATCCTAAGCAACTGCCATGATCAGAGAAGAAAACGACGAGAGTATTATCTGCAAGGCCCTGTTTTTCTAATTCATCGACAATGCGACCAAATTGCTCATCAACACCGTTGACCATTGCCATATATTCTTTGAAATATTGAGGCCCATAACCTTCTTGATATTCACTGTCCCACTGTACATTAGGGCGTGTATTTAACTCTTTTGATGTTTTACCTTGATAAGCATCGAGGTATTTTTTCGGTACTTGATCATAAGGAGAGTGAGGTGGGTTCATTGAAACCACTAATGCAAACGGTTTTGAATTATCTCTAAATTGATTATTTTCATTTTTGAGGAACTTGATTGCCATATCGGCTTCATGTTCAGGCCCCCATTGATCGATATAAATCGGTTTATCACGAGGTGTATCGTTTGCCCAATACATCGGTTTCAAGTGTAAGTCATAAGTACCATAAGAATACCAAAAATCAAAACCATGACGCCTATCTGGAGCAGCCCATTCATTCCAATAACGACCTTCCATTGGATTATTGTAACTTTCAATAAAAGGCTCATAGGGAGCATCAAGGTGCCATTTGCCAATATACCCAGTGCTATAATCTAAGGATTTAAGTATGTCAGACCAGCATTTTGCGTAAGGAGACAAGTCAATACCTACTTTTCCACCGTAATCATGGGCATTACCTGTGATACCATTACGCACAGGGTACTGACCTGTCATAAACATGCCTCGAAAAGGGGAGCATAGAGGGTAATTTGATGCCATTTGTGTCATTACTTTGGCTTGTTTGGCAAATTTATTAAGATTTGGTGTAATCGATGGATCTTCCCCCATAAACTGTAGAGCATGGGCTCGCATTTCATCAGGAAAAACAATTAATAAGTTAGGTGCATTTTCTGGTCGAGTGCGTTTGCTTGCTGTAAAGTCATCTGAAGTAGCAAGAGCAGGTGTAGAAACAGAGATTGCAGCCCCACTGGCGGCAAGACCTTTGATAAAAGTTCTACGGGAAACAGTCATTGCTTCCTCCTATTTTACGTTTGCTTTCGAATTGGTGGTATTTATCTTATTTATACTTTTATGCAAGATCAAAAAGTAAGTTAACGAAAGATCTAGAATTGAAGGAGAGATCACAGAATGGTGTCAAATTGTAAGCAATTTGATAGAGAAAAGTCGGATTCAAATATTGTTAATAATTATGAGTTAATTTATGAAATATTAATAACTGATTGAT
>NZ_CAWPAV010000024.1:0-30111 GCF_963885725.1 Proteus sp. G4380 | reverse complement strand
TTTATCTTATGTTATTTTTTTATTAGTTGAGTTATCAATGTTAAAATTAAATAAAATTCATCATGTGGCGATTATTTGTTCTGATTATACCATCAGCAAACATTTTTATTGTCAAATACTGGGGCTTAGCCTATTAAATGAAAAATACCGTGAAGAAATACAATCTTGGAAAGCTGAGCTTGCGTTAGGTACAGTCTACCAAATTGAATTATTTAGCTTCCCAGATGCGCCAGCACGTTTAAGTTACCCAGAAGCACGTGGTCTACGCCATGTGGCATTTGCAGTGGACGATCTTGATGCTTCAGTTGCTTATTTACAACAAAACAATATTCAATGCGAGCCAATACGTCTAGATCCTAGTAGCCAAAAACGTTTTACCTTTTTTCAAGATCCCGATGGCTTACCTTTAGAGCTTTATTCAATATAGTTCACAACATATAACAAGGCCGCAATAAATAATGCGGCCCAAATTAATATATTATTTATTAATACGTTAAAATATAGACATAAAATGATTAATCTATATTTTTATCAAATACACTATTGACTAAAGTGATTTTTGACTCTGCTTTTGTATATTGTCTAATCATCGGAATGATGCGACGAAAATGTTCACTATTACAATGAATATCTAGTGCTTCTTTATTTGTCCATGATTCAATAAAAATAAAGTGACCGGGATCTTTCTCATCAACAAATAAATCATAGCTAATGCAAAGCGCTTCTTGTTGGCTAGCTTTCACCAATTCTTGGTAAAGTGGTAAGACCGTTTCTATTGATCCTGATTTAATAAAATCTTCTGCTACAACCTTTATCATAAATATTCCTTACTATTAATATAGAATGATGATGAGGTTCTTATTTATTATAGTAGAGGTTATATTATGATTAAAAATAATAGAAAAATTCAAACATAATACCGCCCAAACCAATAGGGTTTAATGGCCCCAAAAGACCAATAGGTAGAAAAGTGGTTGCCATGATCTATTTCCTTAGTTTTATATGCAAGTGTATATGTTGCTATTATTTTTGATAAAAATAGATAAATCAATAAGATAAACTCTACTTTTTAAGATAATATTTATCCTATTCACTTCTGTTCTGTATCACGATGATCTTCCCCCCTATTTTCTACTAAAAAACAACTTACTTTCTGTATAAAAATCATTATTTACGAATAATTATGCTAAAAGTGTATAAAAATAGGCGTTTAAATTTTTCTGTTTCTCTTTATATAATAACAGGTCAACGTTTATATCATGTACAGTAAAAGTATGGGGGGTTACTGTGTGGCTTGAACAATTTGGAGTGCTCAATATTTGGACATATCTTGCGGGTATGTTCTTTATTATTATCGTCCCCGGCCCTAATTCCCTTTATGTGCTTAAAACCAGTGCATCAAGAGGAGTTGGTGCAGGTTATCGAGCCGCATTAGGGGTTTTTATTGGCGATGCTATCTTAATTTTCTTAGCATTTATCGGTGTGGCATCAGTTATTAAAGCCTCTCCTGTGCTTTTTACTATTGTCCGTTTCTTAGGTGCTTTTTATCTACTCTATCTCGGTATCAAAATTATTCATGCTAACTTCTTTGCCAAAAAGCAAAGCCATACTGAGACAAACTGTATTCAAGAGCATGTATTTCGTAAGGCATTAACATTAAGCTTAACCAACCCCAAAGCGATTTTGTTTTATATCTCCTTTTTTGTGCAATTTATCGACTTTAACTATGCACATACTGGTTTATCCTACTTGATCTTAGCTTCTATGCTTGAAGCATTTAGCTTTGTTTATCTCTCTTTTCTTATTTTTGGTGGTGTAGCATTGGCGCGTTTCTTCGGTTCACGTAAAAATATCGCTAAACTGGGAAATGGTATTGTTGGGCTATTTTTTATGGGGTTTGCCACCAAACTTGCCACACTCTCCTCTTAAATAGACGTCCTTTAGTGACTTAAATAAGGGGCTGTTGTTATCAATAGCGATTATCTTTGTAGTAATCGCTATTTTTCCCCGTTACTATCTTGATCAGTAAGTCAGCCCTACAGGGTGGCGATTATTTTACTTAGCAGTTTCGAAATGCGCGATGCTTCTGTTATCATTGTCGGCTTATCATTTCCTTGCAATAAGTGGTAATTAAATTTTGCTTTTTAGCTTTATTCGTTTAAACGCATAGATATTATGTTATTCCGATAAAGCACGTCATGCAACAAATTGAAAACAAAGCAGAAAACCCCTTTAAAGTAAGTTAAAAAACCTTAGCAACGATATAGAACCGTAAAAAATGAGCATCCCAAAAGAGCAATATAATTTTAACAAATTACAAAAACGCTTACGCCGTAACGTTGGGCAAGCTATCGCTGATTTTAATATGATTGAAGATGGCGATAAAATCATGGTGTGCCTTTCTGGCGGGAAAGATAGCTATACTCTCCTATCTATCTTAATGAATTTGCAAAAAAGCGCGCCAATACAATTTTCCTTAATTGCCGTTAATTTAGATCAAAAACAGCCGGGCTTCCCTGAGCATATTTTACCTGAATATCTTGAGCAACTGGGCGTAGAGTATAAAATTGTTGAAGAGAATACTTACGGTATTGTAAAAGAGATCATTCCAGAAGGTAAAACCACCTGTTCACTTTGCTCTCGCTTACGTCGTGGTATTTTATACCGTACAGCCACCGAAGTTGGGGCAACAAAAATTGCTTTAGGTCACCATCGTGATGATATTTTAGAAACGCTGTTTCTGAACATGTTTTATGGTGGAAAGCTAAAGGGCATGCCACCTAAATTAATGAGTGATGACGGAAAACATATCGTTATTCGTCCATTGGCTTATGCCCGAGAAAAAGACATTGAACGTTTTGCTCAAGCAAAAAATTTCCCTATTATTCCGTGTAATCTTTGTGGCTCTCAACCTAACTTACAACGCCAAGTGATCAAAGAGATGCTAAGAGATTGGGATAAACGTTACCCTGGGCGCATTGAAACCATGTTTAGGGCAACCCAAAATATTGTTCCGTCGCATCTATGTGATACCCAATTATTTGACTTTGCTAATATCAAACAAGGTGATGAGATTATTAACGGCGGTGATCTAGCATTTGATAAGGATGATATTCCAACAAGCCCTATTCTTTCCGATGATGAAGATGAGCGTCCTGACTTTAGCCAAGCTAGATTGGATGTTGTTGAGGTAAAATAAGCATAGCCAGTATTATCCCTAGCAAACCATCGTCGTTGCGCTGGGGTTTAATATGCTTTGCTTATGACGAAAATAATAAGCAAAAAAAAACCGATGTTTATTTAACATCGGTGTAATAATGGTCAATTATTCTGTATTAAGAACTCAATATGAGAAAAACTACAATTATGGAGCACAACGTTCATCGCTCAACGTTGTATTCACCTGCGAGAGTTATAATGCCAGATGTTGGCATTTAAAAAATTGATATATCTCAAACAGAGTTAGAGAATTCTTTTTTAAATCCATTTAGTTACGATTAATTTGCTGAAATTTCACAACCACCTACTACGCTTTAACCACCAAGCAACAATCACAATCAAGAAAAACAGTGAAAAGCAAAATATAGCAAAGCCATAAGGAAATTCATTGCCGGGGATCCCCCCTAAATTAACCCCAAATAGTCCTGTCAAAAAGGTCGTGGGCAAAAATAGCATCGCCATTAATGACATGGTATATGTGCGCCTGTTCATCGCATCTGCCATCATTGAAGTAATTTCATCAGCAATAACGGCTGTACGAGAAATACTACTATCTAAATCTTCTAATCGACGCGAGAGACGTTCTGATATTTCAACCAAACTAATGCGATCACTGTCGCTCATCCAAGGTAATTTTTCGATAGAGAGTCGGGAGAATACATCACGTTGTGGCGCCATATAACGGCGTAACACAATCAGTTGCTTACGTAGCAATGCCAATTCACCTCGAGCCGGAATTTGCTGATCGAGGATCATATCTTCCAACTCAATTAATTGGTCATGAAGTGTTTCAACAAAATCACCTATTTCATCTGTCACTGCATCGGCCATAGTGATCAACCAACTACCACTATTTTCTGGACCATCACCCACTTCTAAAGAGTGGATCACCGAATCAACGGAATTAACGCGACGATGTCGGCTCGAAATAATCATTTGACCATTAATATAAATACGATACGCAATCAGTTCATCCGGCCGATCATCGGGGTTGTTATTAATCGTTTGCAAATTAATAATAACCCCTTCCCCGATACGCTGTGCCTTAGGTCGAACATTTTCAGCTAAAAGCACATCTTTTGCGATAGGAGGAAGTAACTCAGTCTGATTAATCCACTGATCACTTTTGGGTTTACGATAATCGAGATGAACCCAAAAAGGCCTTTCATTACTTGCTATGCTATTAGCCGTGATCGGCATAATTCCGCCATGCCCATTAAGCTGAGCCATATAGATAGCATCAGAATCTTCGATTATAGCGTTATTGACACTTTTCATTATTCGTCCTCCTTGATACCATCATTTAAAATATAATTTTATGCTTTTTTCTAAAATCATGTAAACAATCAATAATATTGCCTTTATTTGATTATGTTGCAAGAGGTTAAATCAAGCCACTATTTAGCCTAGATTAACGCCATCACATCCTTCCATCTACAACAACATTATTGAGTAAAATATTTTCTACTTTAAGATTTTTACACTAAAATAAGCATTAATTATTAGGTTATGATAGATTTTTCAATATATGCCTATATTTAGGTTATCGATTAGCACTAGATATTAGTCATAAAAATGAAATTTACTTAAAATAAACGCAAATATTTAATTAATTTGTCGCCCCTGAAATAAGGCTACTAATATGAAAAAGTTTCTCACCATTCCTTTATTTTTACTTTTAGCAGGATGCAATACAGCGACAGGAACCAACACCCAAGTTATGAACGATTCGACAAAAACACTACTTATTGACTCTCAGCTTTATGATTGTGTTGGTGTTGCGCCAATGAAATGCATGAAAGTAAAAGAATTACCTGCTGGTGAATGGTCTCTCTTCTATCAAAATATCGAAGGATTTGATTACCAAGCGGGAACGCAGTACAAAGTAAAAGTCAAAGTTACAGATATTCCTAATCCTCCTGCGGATGCACCAAGCATCAAATATACACTGGTTGAGATCTTAGATTAAAAGTAAGTAACTCACTAGCTAAACAATGGATTTTCGGATCCATTGTTTATTTCGCTATTATTACGCTTTCCTTTAGCTATAAATTATAAATAAGATCCAATAATAATAACGATTATTTATAAAATATCTTATATTATCTAAAATTATAGTAATTACCCTTCTATTAATACCGAAATAATTTCTTTTAACTCAATAAGAATGCTAGTTTTTTTTAAGAATCATTTCAAAGAAATTAACTTGAAATATGTTATTAACTCACTAAAAATATCGCCATCTCCAACAAATTAGATACGCGATAATGAAAAAAAATCTTATTTTATTTATAAGCTTTATTTTACCTTTCTCTCCATCACTACATGCTTTTGAGAATAATCAGGCAATTTATGGCGGTTATATATATGGAAAAATAAAAAACCACAAAGCAAATGGTGCAATAATAAGTTATCACTATGGATCCGATATTCACTGGGGAATGTTACTTTCATTGCTGCATATCAAGTCAACACATCAAAGCCATTTTATAGACGCTAGCTCACTTAAACTAGGCACAAAAGATGAACATGCAAAGGTTTCTGCATTGTTAATAGGCCCAACGTATCGAATTACACCTTCTTTGGCTATCTACGCCCAAATGGGGCCTAAAAAATTAAAATATCGAGTTGATAAAAGTTATTCAGGCGTTGCGGTAACCGATACCATTATCGTCGACACCACCAATGTGATGTTTCAAGCGGGTATTGATTATAGCCTTAGAAAAAATGTAGGCATTAATCTTGGCTATTTACATTCAGATACTGAGTCAAACAAACATAATATTAGACTAAATAGTATCCAATTATCCTTAGGCTATCGTTTTTAATGTTTTATAAATATGCGATAACATAAGTTAAAAATAATCTTATCAATTTTATTTGTTGTTAAAATACGTTTACTGACCACTGAAATTATAATTATAAAGCTATATTAAGTAGTTATACCTATAAATAAAAAGTATAAATTTATACTTTGCATCAACTGCACGATTAGTCAAAACATTCATGCAAAATTATATTAACATAATTTTGCAATGTTTATTCCTTTTGAGTCTCCTTCTGTTGCATAACAGAGGGATTTTTTTTCTCTATCTCTCTTCCACTAAAAAAAAGTACGCAATAATCATTACGTACTCTTTGCTAATATTTTGGCTTTCTTATCTTATTGCCTGTAACACTTATTTAATGCTTTATAACATACAGCATATGGCTATAAGCGACATCTTCAGGATTCTCAATGGGATAACCTTTTAGCCAAGGTTTGATTAGACGACCATTAGTATACTGATAGATAGGGGCAATAGGCGCCTCTTCCGCAATAACCTGTTCTGCACGATTATAGAGACGATTTCTTTCCTCTTCATCTGTCGTCATATTGGCTTGGACTAAAATCTCATCATATTGCTGGCTCTGATATTTTGGGATATTTCCAGCATGCTTAGAGCCTAATAAAGATAAAAATGTGGAGGGTTCATTGTAATCGCCTATCCATGAAGCTCTTATCACATCAAAATCACCTGAATTACGACTATCAATATAAGTTTTCCACTCTTGATTGCGTAAGTTTACCTTTACGCCTAACTTTTTCTTCCACATAGAAGCGACAGCAATGGCGATCTTTTGATGATTTTCTGAATTATTATAAAGCAGAGAGAGAGTTAAAGGATTATGAGGACCATAGCCGGCTGCTGATAACAATATTTTTGCTTGGCTATCTAATTCATCCTGACTGTATTCATCATATAGTGTTGGCTCAGGCGTAAAATTAGCCGTCACATCAGGAGTAAAGCGATTCGCTGATTTTTCTCCAGTACCAAGGACTTTGTCTGTAATAATTTTTCTATCAATTGCCATAGCTAACGCTTTGCGAACCCGAATATCTTTGGTAGGCCCTGCTTGTGTATTAAATGCATAATAATAAGTACCTAACTGCTCAGGGATATACACTTGATCAGGAATCTCTTTCATCAATTTGTGATATAAGTGTTTAGGAAAAGACTCTGTAATATCAATATCCCCAGCTAAATAACGTTTAGTCGCTTGTGATTCATGATTAATAGGCACAAAAGTGACTTTGGTTAACACCGTATTGTGGTGATCCCAATAGTAAGGGTTTGGCGTTAACACAATTTTCTCATTCACAACGCGATCTTTTAGTATAAAAGCCCCGTTGCCGACTAAATTACCTACTTTGATCCATTCTGAACCATATTTTTCGATTATGTGTTTAGGTACAGGATAAAGTGAAAAATTGGTCGCTAAACTAGGGAAATAAGGAACAGGTCGTTCTAAGGTAACTTTTAACGTTTTTTCATCAATGGCTTCCACACCTAACGAGGTTGGTTTTAATTTACCATCAATAATTTTTTGGGCATTCTCAATAGAAGCTAGGGCTGCATACCAAGCAAAAGGAGAAAGATTTTTTGGATCAACTAATCTTTGCCAACTATAAACAAAGTCAGAAGCCGTCACCTTTTCGCCATTTGACCATTTAGCATTATCACGTAATGTAAAAATCCAAACCCGGTTATCTTCTGTTCGCCATGATTGTGCCACTCCAGGAATGGGACGCCCTCGCTCATCTTCTATCACTAATCCTTCAAATAAGTCTCGTTGAACTTGAGCCTCCGTTAAACCTACGGCATTAATGGGATCAAGTGATGCGGGTTCATCTTTTAAATGTCGCACTACTTCCTGTTTTTTGTCGAGTATCGTTCCTGATGGCACCACTGCCGCATTAGCCTGTGATATGAGCAATCCTTGAACGACAAGTGCACATGATATAACGAATATTTTGCGCATGTCTGTTTCGTCCTGTAGTCTATAAGCGAGTTAACTTAATAATTATAAAAGCCTGATAAAAAGGCACAATCACTGATTGCAAAAATTTTATCAATTTTACCGTTTTCACTCTTTTATTTTAGAGATGTAGACAAATTTTAATCATGGTTACGCATTAACGAATATTATCGTTAATAATTTAGTATTAATAATGGTTAGTTCAATAAGTAACAAAGGAGAACAACAATGGCACATCAAGTGACTTTACAAGGTAATGCGGTGACTTTAGCTGGAAATTTCCCCACTGTAGGCCAAAAAGCAGCCGATTTTTCTTTAGTAGGTAAAGATCTAAATGATGTTTCTTTAGCGCAATTTGCCGGCAAACGTAAAGTATTAAATATTTTCCCAAGTGTAGATACTGGTGTTTGTGCAGCGAGTGTTCGCCAATTTAATAAAGTCGCCAACGAATTAAATAATACCGTTGTACTGTGTATTTCAGCAGATTTACCTTTTGCACAAGCACGTTTTTGCGGTGCTGAAGGTTTAGATAATGTTGTCACATTATCAACAATGCGTGGTGCGGAATTTAAAGAAAACTACGGTGTCGCGATTACATCAGGTCCTTTAGCGGGATTAACTAGCCGTGCTGTGATTGTACTTGATGAAAGTAACAACGTTATCTACACCCAATTAGTTGATGAAATCACCACTGAACCTAATTATGACGCAGCATTAGCTGTACTAAAATAATTGACAATAACGTTATTCATACCGAGTAATGTAAAAAATAAACGGGCTAATATAGCCCGTTTATTTAAATAAAAACCATTAACACATTGTAATATAATATTATTTCTCTGTTTTATCCGCTTTTTTACTTGTTAAATCATATTCACGTAATTTATTTGCGATCGCGGTATGAGAAATACCTAAACGTTTAGCCAGTTTACGTGTACTTGGATAATCACGATATAAACGCCTTAAAATAGAAGCTTCAAATCGCTTAGTCATTTCATCTAACGAGCCTTCAAGCAAATCTTCATCAAATAAAGTATCCGCAGTATGCTCAGGCAAGGCGATATCTTGAGGTCGCAATGTATTGCCTACTAACTGAGCCATGGCTTGATAAATTGTGTTTCTTAATTGGCGAACATTACCAGGCCAGCCATATTGTACTAAATAAGCAGATAAATCAGGGGAAATAACAGGTTTTGATGCTTTCTGCTCTAAACAATATTGATTAATAAAATGCAGTGCTAACGGCATGATATCCGCTTTTCTTTCCCGCAACGGTGGTAGAGTTAATGTCAATACATTAAGTCGATAATAGAGATCTTCCCTAAATAGTCCTTTTTGTACTAATTCCCATAAGTTTTTTTGTGTTGCACAAATTATTCGAACATCAACTTTAACTTCGTGCTCTTCCCCAACACGACGGAAAGTACCATCATTTAAAAAACGCAGGAGTTTAATTTGCATTTGTGGCGACATTTCGCCAATTTCATCTAGCAAAACAGTGCCTCGATTGGCTTGTTCAAAAAAGCCTTTTTTACCTTCGATAGCATTAGGATATGCACCTGCCGCATAACCAAATAACTCACTTTCAACCACATCATCAGGCATAGAGGCACAGTTAAGGCCTAAAAATGGCTCTCTGGCTCGAGGACTTAATAAGTGGCAAGCCTTAGCAAATAGATCTTTGCCCGTCCCCGTATCCCCCACTAATAATAAAGGATCATCCATTTTTGCCATTTTCTTAGCGCGTTCAACTAATTGTTTCATGGGGGTGCTAACAGCAATAACTTGTTCAAATCCCGAATTATCATTAACAATTAATTTCGGATGCTCATGAATTATTCCGCGATATTTCAATAAAATGAGTGCACCAACACAATGATTAAACTGATTATCATCAGTCAGTTTTATTGGCACAATCTCCATATCAAAATGTTGTTTTTTTAATTTGATGGAGATAATTTCAGCATGAGGATCTTTTTGTTCTAACCAGCGATGGATATTAAAGTTAGGTATCAGTTGGTTAAAAGATTTTTCATTTTTATCATTTTCATCTAATTCAAACAGATGCCGTGTAGCTGGGTTTAATAACTTAATTTGACCTTTGGTATTAATAGAAAAGACAGGGACAGGTACTGATTCTAATAGTGTCCACATAGCTCGATGCTCTTGCTCTGATGGCATAAAAGCCACAGTACGAACATCGATAACCCCCTCAATTCTTCTGATTTCAGCCATTAAAGGTTGAAATATATTAAAATCGATTTGCGAAAAATTTAGATAAATAAGACCAATAGGAAAGATTTCAATTCCACGCAAATCGATATTTTTTAATACAAGCAGATCGAGTAATTCGCGGGTTAACCCGATGCGATCTTTACAGGTAACTTCTAAGCGCATTTTAAACCTTCTTAATACTGAGTGCCCCTGAACTAATTGCTGATATTATACATTAATATCAATTAAATAAAGGGCTTTGTCAGCAAAAGTTGACACTATTAGCATTTATTTTTACACAAAAGAGGTGATATTTTGATTATAAATGCTTTTTTAACGCTTTTAAAAAATTAAAACAGAAAAATGTTGAAGGTTGAATGATCTCTTTTAACTCATAAGCGATAAAATGCTTGATCCTTTCCAATAAAAACATAAGTTCTCTTCTTATAAATTTTTTGATTGTACAACAACCATGAGAAAAACAAAAAATGAGATAATCTAGTGCATATATCGCTGCTTTCTTTTTATTATTGTTTTTTACATACTCAAAGATCTGTGCCGTTTCTTTAATTGGTGATAATAGAGCTTGCTTTTGTTGTGCATATTTTATTTTATCAATTGCATCATCCAAAATAGGCGTTAAAAAGGCCAATTGACGGTTAATATGAGTAATATTCAAAGAAGAACCAATATAAAACTTGCGTCTTTGTTTTGAAAGTTTTTTTATTGTTTCAATCTTCATTTTTCTTTCCTCGTACTTTAGATATAAACTAATATAAAAACACTATTATATAAAATACTAACCAGCTAATAATTTAATATTAAACATCATCGCAGTTATACATTTATATTATGTTGACGCTATTTATCATACTAAAGTAAATAAGCTTTACTATCAAAAAAAGAAAAAAACGTTAGCTAAATGTTAAAAAAGAAACAAAAACAAATAAATACAATGAGTTAACCAAGCATCTTAAAGCTATTAATCTTTACTTATAACTATTTTTTTACCAATGTAATACCAACTAACTTTACAACAATAAAATGTATATTTTTTGATAGAAATAAATTATTCCCTTGCACTCATGCACACATCACTTTTATATACACTAACAATTAATTTAGCGATAAAAAAACCTCAACAATAATACTTATTGTTGAGGCTATTCAATTTATATTGAATTAAAGAATATATTGATAGGTAACTCACTCTTTCTTCTTATTACCTAATGTATTTTTTAATTGACCGATAAGCTCTTTTCTAAAGTCACTCAATTTAGGCTTATTATCAATCCAGGGTAATGGACGGCATAACTCCATTGCTTTAATTCCCAATCGGGCAGTTAATAATCCAGCGCCAATACCTTGAGCAGCACGCGTGGATAACCGAGCAGCCAAATCTTGTGAAAGCCAATCCATTCCCACTTCTCTCACTAATTCAGTCGCCCCAGCAAACGCAATATTGACGAGTACCAAGCGAAATAGCTTTAGTCGGCTATAGTAACCAAGTTCAATACCATATATTTGTGCAATACGATTAATTAGCCTAATATTTCTCCAACCAATAAACGCCATATCCACCATTGCTAATGGACTTACTGCAATCATAAGGGTTGATTCCGCTGCAGAACGACTAATTTCAGCCCGTGCTTGCTTATCTAAAATCGGTTGTACTAATTGGCTATATAATTCTAAAATTTCTCTATCGTTATGCGTATCATGTAATGTACTTTGCCAACGAATATAAGCAGGATGTTGTGAATTAATACCTGCTTGTTTGGCTAAATCTTCACAAAAAGGGCGACCATTCCCTATTGCATGACTATAGAGTAATTCTCTCGCCTTATCACGCTCGTCAGCCCGTTGGCGTAAACGATAAATACGACGCCACTCAGTAATTACCGATCCCATACCCGCAATAACAATTAATCCTCCCGCACTGGCTGCACCTAAAGCAATCCAATCAGAATTTATCCATGATTGATAGATCCACTGTCCCGCTTGAGCAATAACACTAACACCTAAAATAGTACTCGCCACTGTTATTAAGCGTTTCCATAAACTTTTTCTAGGCTTTAGGGCCGATTGGATCTCACCTTCTAAACGCCCTTCATTTTCCTGTGCCTCTAATTGCGGATTGTAGGGAACAAATTGTTCATCTTGATTGAAATCAAGCCCTTTTTTTAAGCTGATTTCTTCGTTTTGTAAGGTTGATTGTTTAAAATCAATACGTGATTTTAATGGCTCATTCATTTTAGTTTATCCCCTAATAAAAACTCCAAGGCACTATCCATACGAATATGGGGAACGGCACTGTCTCTCGATATTTGTTGAGGCCGGAAAGATTCAAAACTAAATCCTTGCTTTTGCCAAAATGCCTTTTCAGGCAATCTCTTAGGAACTTCTCCTGGAAAATAAACGAGCGGCTGATTATCCGTTAGTCGGTAGCCTTTTACGGCTGGGATTTTTTCACCATGATGATCGACAATGCCACTTTCTGTCGCAGCAATAGAAGCAAGCCCCATACAATCAATGCTTATTCCTTCAAAAATAGCATTCTGTTTCGCATCTTGAATAAGTTGCTGTAACAAAGAGACTAAATTTTCATGCTGATCTGGCGTGATATGGTCAGCCTTAGTGGCTGCAAATAGCAGTTTATCAATACAGGGGGAGAATAAACGTCTTAATAAGGTTCGTTTGCCATAATGAAAGCTGCGCATTAATTGTGTGAGCGCTTGTCTCATATCATTAAAAACATCCGCACCTTGATTTAGGGGTTGTAGGCAATCGACTAAGACAATTTGTCTGTCAAACCCTTGAAAATGGTCGCGATAAAATCCTTTTACAATATGTTGACCATAATATTCATAGCGCTTTTTTAACATACCAATATTGGTTTTTTTATCGGCATTTTTTAATTTAGCACTATCGTATTGCGTTAAGTCAGCCCAAGGGAAAAATTGTAAAACAGGCGCGCCGGATAATTCCCCCGGTAAAACAAAGCGTCCCGGTTGAATAAAATGTAGTCCCTGTTTTTTACAGGCTAATAAGTATTCAGTATAAGCTGCGGCGATCTCGGCTAACAGCGTTTCATCAGCAGGGGCAAAGGGATCACATTTTTTTATTAACGACTGCCACTGTTGCACAGGTGCCGTTCGTTGTTGATTAACTCTATTCATCTGCTCAGACCATTCAAAATAGTCTTGCTCAAGCATAGGTAAATCAAGTAACCATTCACCGGGATAATCAACAATTTCTAAATAGAGCGATGAAGTCTCTTTTATAAAACGCGTTAAAGACTCATGAGAGCGATAGCGTAATTGCAAACGTATTTCACTGACACCTTTAGTAGGTACAGGCCAGCTGGGTGGCGTATGGTAAAGTGACTCCATAGCTTCATCATAAGTAAAGCGTGGAATACTTAAGTTATGTTGCGGTATACGTTTAACCCCTAATAACTGTTGGTTGCGTGCCGCAGAAAATAAAGGTAAACGCGCCCCACTATGTACATTGGTGAGTTGATTGACTAAAGAGGTAATAAAGGCTGTTTTACCACTGCGGCTTAACCCTGTAACAGCGAGGCGTAAATGCCTATCTACGCCTCGATTAATCAGTGCAGTTAGTTCATTTTGTAAGCGTTTCATGTTTCTCCCAAGACACGTGACGCGATAACTTATCTAGCCCCATTTTTATCATAGGCTCAGCTATCAATAGAACCAACCAACGTAACGGTTTATAACTCACACGTTTTAATATACCGCCGGTTATTGCGGCTGGCCCAAATAAAGTTAATAACATTAAAGCAAATGTTACCCCTTTTTTCGCCCATTTAGTGAGTTTATTTGTTTTAACGGTTGTCGGTATCAAAGTGGAATTCATCATTCCTCCTTAATAAGCAAATGGTTTATATCCAAATAAAGACGCTCCTAGTATTGGAGCGTCATATTAGATTAAGTGGCAAGAAAATTATAAATCTTGAAAGCGTTTATTGAGCTGATAAGTCGAAGAAGTAATATAACGTTCCATTTGTTGTAAACGTTTTTCACCTTTTGTTAATTGACTATCCACTTCTTTTAAAATAGCTTTTAAATCCTCTTGCTGTTCCTGATGTTGGTTATAATTATCAGGTGCAGGCTCCATAAAGAAACTTAAAACAAGATAAACAACAATGGTTAAGCCAAAAAAACCAGCAAAGAGTGCAATCACCGCAATAACCCTGACTAATAGCACAGGAATATTAAAATAATGGGCAAGCCCAGCACATACGCCACGGATCATGCCTTCTTGTGGCAAGCGATACAATGATTTGCTCTGCATCGTCATTATGATTGCCTCCAGTTAGGATGTTCTGCATCAAGAATATCTTCTAATGTCTTAATGCGTTCCTGCATTTGCTGAGCTTTATCCACCAGCGCGCTCAGTCGCTGCATTTCTTGTTGGGTTAACTGAACCTTCCCTCCCCCTTTTTGGCTGTTATAGTGCAACCATAACCAAATAGGAAGAATAAATAACACAAAAATTGTCAGTGGTATTCCCAGAAATATATAGCCCATTACATATCCTTTATAAGATGGTTATTACGCTTGCTGTTACTCTTTATTAGTATTGATTTTAGCTTTTAATGCCGCTAATTGCGCGCTAATTTCATCATCGGCTTTCAGCTCAGCAAACTGTTGTTCTAATGATTTTTCTTTACCTAATCCATAGCTTTGCGCTTCACCTTCCATATGATCAATTCGACGCTCAAATTGTTCAAAGCGCGCCATTGCCGCATCCATTTTACCGCTATCTAATTGACGACGAACCTGACGTGAAGAGTTTGCAGCTTGGTGGCGAACCACTAATGATTGCTGTTTAGCACGCGTTTCTGTCAGTTTATTTTCTAATTCACTGATTTCACCTTTGAGGCGATCTAATGTTTCATCAATGATAATTAGTTCGTGTTTTAAGGTATCGCACATTGAAGCAATACGTTGTTTTTCAATTAACGCCGCACGTGCTAAATCTTCTTTATCTTTAATCAGCGCGAGTTCCGCTTTATCTTGCCAATCTTTAATTTGTTTTTCTGCTTGCTCAATACGACGCTCTAAGCTTTTTTTCTCTGCTAGCGTGCGTGCAGAGGTTGTTCTGATCTCAACTAACATGTCTTCCATTTCTTGGATCATTAAGCGGATCATTTTTTCAGGATCTTCTGCTTTATCCAGCAAAGAAGCGATGTTGGCATTAATAATATCAGCAAAACGTGAAAATATACCCATGATGTTATCCTTAATAGCTATGATAAATAATAGCCTTGAGTGTTGATTAAATAGCGTTATTAACAATAACGCCCAGTTGCTATAGTTAATACAATTTGCGTGCCAACTTTTCAAAATAACTTAACACATTAATAAATAACATTTTATTTTTCCTCGCCTATTTTTTACACTACTGATAGACTGGTGAGAAATACCTCAATATGGTGATTTTAACCAATGCAAGAGAATTTAGAGACAATAATTGGTGTTGATAGTCATTTTATCGATGTTTTAGAACAAACCTCAGCCCTCGCTCAACTCAAAAAACCGGTGTTGATTATTGGTGAACGTGGTACAGGTAAAGAGCTTATCGCCCATCGATTACACTATTTATCACCTTGGTGGCAAGGACCATTTATTTCCATTAACTGTTCGGCATTAAACGATAATTTGCTTGATTCAGAGCTGTTTGGTCATGAAGCGGGGGCATTTACCGGAGCGAAAAACCGCCATCAAGGACGTTTTGAGCGTGCCGATGGCGGCTCTCTTTTTCTTGATGAGCTAGCCACTGCACCGATGCTGGTGCAAGAAAAGTTGCTACGCGTTATTGAGTATGGCCATTTAGAACGAGTGGGAGGTAGTCAATCGTTGCATGTCGATGTGCGCCTTATCTGTGCCACTAACGCAGATCTACCGGCAATGGCGGACGAAGGTAAATTTCGTGCTGATTTACTGGATAGATTGGCCTTTGACGTAATTCGCCTGCCCCCTTTAAGAGAGCGTAAAGCCGATATTATGCTACTGGCTGAAAATTTTGCGATTGCTATGTGCCAAGAGTTAGGGTTGCCCTTTTTCCCCGGTTTTAGTGACAATGCCCGCCAAATTCTTTTAGATTACCGTTGGCCGGGGAATATTCGCGAACTAAAAAATGTGGTTGAACGTTCTGTTTATCGCCATGGCACCAGTGAGCGTGAACTAGATAATATTATTATCGACCCTTTTGCGCGCTTTTCGTCTTCAACCATAGCTGAGCAACCTCAGCCTCAAAAGGAGATGATCTTTTCATTACCGCCATTACCGCTAGATTTACGCCAGTGGCAACATAGCACAGAAAAAAACTTACTAGAGCAAGCATTGAAAGAGAGTCGTTATAACCAGAAGATGGCGGCAGAAAAATTAGCATTGAGCTATGATCAATTACGCGGATTAATAAAAAAACATCACATAAAATTGTCGGTCTAGTTTTGTAAATAAGATGAGCAAAGACAGAATGAAATACAGACAAAAAAAAAGCCAGCACCCGAGCTGGCTAGTAAAATAATACTGGAAGCAATGTGAGCAATGTCGTGCCCTTGTGCGAAAAACCTCTATCGCCAAAGGACAATACGGATGATAATCTTTATCATTAGCGTTTGTAAAGCTTTTTATTGAGAATTTTTCTCAATTTGTTTTTTTTGACAATTTTGGGCTAGCCAGTTTTTTAAGTTACAATAGCCAAATCGTTTATCTAAAAGACATAATTATGCGCCCTATTTTACTTATTAGTACTATGCTACTGGCTTCAATAAGTATGACTTGTATGGCAGAGATAGCTACCAAAGCTACAGAGCTATCTGTCGCGCAAGAGCCTACAAACATTCATCAAAATGGCTTTGTCTATTGTGTTGATGGCAGTGTAAATACCTTTAATCCTCAACTTTCGAGCAGTGGATTAATTATTGATCCCCTAGCCGCGCAACTTTACGATCGTCTTTTAGATGTTGACCCTTATACCTATCGTTTGATCCCTGAAATTGCCGCACGTTGGGAGTCTCTCGATAATGGCGCAACTTATCGCTTTTATTTGCGTAAAAATGTGTCATTCCAGACAACACCTTGGTTTACGCCTACACGTAAACTCACCGCAGACGATGTTATCTTTAGTTTTGAGCGCATGTTTTCTGCCAATAATCCTTATAATCAAGTTAATGGTGGTAAATACCCCTATTTTGATAGTTTAAGTTTGGCGGATAATATCAAATCAATTAAAAAGTTAGGCAAATACACCGTTGAATTTAATCTAAAATCTCCTGATGCTTCTTTTTTATGGCATTTAGCAACCCATTATGCGCCTATCCTTTCAGAAGAATATGCCAGTAACCTTGAAAAATCGGGTAATCAATCGCAACTTGATTGGAAACCTGTAGGCTCAGGGCCTTTTTACCTTGATGAATTTCAGCCAGGCCAATTTGTTCGATTACTGAGAAATGAGCAATACTGGAAAGGTCAGCCCAAAATGCAACAAGTGGTTATAGACACGGGTGCAGGCGGTACTGGACGTATATCTAAACTCTTAACGGGAGAGTGTGATGTTTTGGCCTATCCTGCGGCAAGCCAATTAAAGGTCTTACGTGATGATCCTCGTTTACGCCTTACATTACGTTCAGGAATGAATATTGCTTATCTTGCGTTTAATACTAATAAGCCACCGTTTAACGATCTAAAAGTGCGTCAAGCCATCGCTTATGCGATTAATAATGAACGACTAATGGGATCTATTTATTACGGTACGGCTGAAACAGCCGCATCGGTTTTGCCTCGTGCCTCTTGGGCTTATGATAATCGCGCTAAAATTACCGAATATAACCCTGAAAAATCGAAGCAAATATTAAAAGAGTTAGGACTTGAAGGACTTAAATTAAATCTTTGGGTTCCCAGCGCTCCGCAATCTTATAATCCCAGCCCGTTAAAAATGGCTGAGTTAATTCAAGCTGATTTAGCCCAAGTAGGTATTCAAATGAATATTCGGCCTATAGAAGGTCGCTATCAAGAAACCAGTTTGATGGATAGAACTCATGATATGACTTTATCAGGATGGTCAACGGACAGTAACGACCCCGATAGTTTTTTCCGCCCATTATTTAGTTGTGCGGCTATTAGTTCGCAAACCAATTTAAGTCATTGGTGCTCACCGGCATTTGATAATGTGCTACAACAGGCGCTTTATAGCCAACAACTGGCCTCTCGTATAGACTATTATCACCAAGCACAAGATATTTTAGCGCAAGAGCTACCGGTTTTACCATTAGCTAATTCTTTACGTATGCAGGCTTATCGTTATGATATTAAAGGACTTGTATTAAGTACATTTGGTAACGCTTCTTTTGCCGGTGTGTATCGCGAAGCAGAAGTTGATGAGGATAGTCACAACCAAGAGGCTACAACAAACCCATGATTATCTACTCGATACGTCGCTTACTGTTATTAATTGTGACGCTCTTTTTCTTGTCACTGGTGAGCTTTAGTCTCAGCTATTACACACCCAATGGACCGTTAAGTGGTGCTTCTTTATTTGATGCCTACTTTTTTTATACCCACAATATGTTCCATTTTGATTTTGGAATTTCTTCAATTAATGGCGAACCCATTAAAGCACAACTTATTGAAGCATTTCCTGCCACTATGGAGTTATGTGCATTGGCATTTATCTTTGCCCTGCTTATCGGCATTCCTGCAGGGATCATCGCAGGTGTATGGCGCAATAAACCTGCAGATACTTTTATTAGTCATCTCGCACTTTTGGGCTTTTCAGTTCCGGTCTTTGGTCTTGCATTATTACTGACGCTTTTCTTTTCATTAAAGCTAGGTTGGCTACCTGTTTCAGGCCGTATTGATTTACTGTATAACTTACAGCCTATAACGGGGATCGCAGTCGTTGATGCTTGGCTATCGGATTCGCCTTATCGTCAACAGATGATCATAAACGTTTTACAACATTTAATTCTACCCGTGACTACACTAGCTATTGCTCCTACTACGGAAGTCATTAGGTTGATGCGTAATAGTACAGAAGAGATCATGGTTGAGAATTATGTGAAAGCAGCGGCAACCCGTGGCTTATCGCGCTTTACTATTATTCGCCGTCATATTCTACATAATGCATTACCCCCTATTATTCCCAAATTAGGCTTACAGTTTTCTACCATGTTAACACTGACGATGGTGACCGAAATTGTTTTTAACTGGCCAGGATTAGGCCGTTGGCTAGTAACGGCCATTCGCCAACAAGACTATTCGGCTATTTCAGCCGGTGTTATGGTTGTTGGTTCAATGGTTATCATCGTCAATGTGTTATCAGATATTGTCGGTGCGATGAGTAATCCAATGAAACACAAGGTGGGATATGCCTTTAGATAGCCAGTTTTATAAAGAGAAAAAAACACCATCACCTGCCGCGGTGATTTGGCAATGTTTTTCTAAAGATATTCTCTCCATGGTGGGCTTTTATGGTGTTATCTTTCTGTTAATATTAAGTATTGTTGGTCCTTATATTGCGCCTTATGCACTCGACCAACAATTCTTCGGTCATCAATTAACACCGCCTTCTTGGTATCAAAACGGTAATGTCACCTTCTTTTTTGGTACTGATGATTTAGGGCGCGATGTCTTTAGCCGTATTTTAATTGGTACGAGTATGACCTTTGGTGGCGCTTTTATTGTCACCTTTGCGGCGACACTGATGGGGTTAATTATGGGTTGCCTTGCAGGAATGACCCATGGCCTAAAATCCGCAGTGTTAAATCATATTTTAGATACACTGTTATCCATTCCATCACTCTTATTAGCCATTATTGTGGTCGCTTTTGTGGGGGCAAGTTTAGAGCACGCCATGATAGCAATTTGGCTAGCACTACTCCCCCGCTTAGTGAGAATGATCTATTCAGCGGTAAATGATGAATTAAATAAAGAGTACGTTATTGCCTCACGTCTTGATGGTGCATCAAATATCTCTATTTTATGGTATACCGTATTGCCGAATATTACCCCAGTATTGGTTTCTGAATTAACTCGGGCTTTTTCTATCGCAATATTAGATATCACGGCATTAGGTTTTCTGAATTTAGGCGCTCAATTACCTTCCCCTGAATGGGGGGCGATGCTCGGCGATTCCCTAGAGTTAATCTATGCTGCACCTTGGACAGTCCTTATCCCCGGAGCCACCATTATGATCAGTGTATTACTTGTCAATTTATTAGGGGATGGCTTACAACGTGCCATTAATGAGGGGGTGGAATAATGCCGTTATTAGACATACGCAACCTAACTATTGAATTTATGACGCCCGATGGCCCAGTAAAAGCGGTAGATCGCGTTTCCATTACCCTCAGTGAGGGAGAAGTAAGAGGTTTAGTCGGTGAATCTGGCTCCGGAAAAAGTTTGATCGCTAAGGCAATTTGTGGCGTGACTAAAGATAATATTAAAGTGACTGCGGATCGCTTTCGGTTCGATGATATTGATTTACTTAAATTGTCACCAAGAGCACGTCGTCGGGTGATTGGTCATAATGTGTCGATGATTTTCCAAGAGCCTCAATCTTGTCTTGATCCGGCGACCAAAATTGAACACCAGCTTATTCAAGCAATCCCTGGTTGGACATTTAAAGGCCACTGGTGGCAACGTTTTCATTGGCGAAAACGCCGTGCAATTGAGTTACTTCATCGGGTTGGTATTAAAGATCATAAAGATATCATGCGCAGCTATCCTTATGAGTTAACCGAGGGTGAATGCCAAAAAGTGATGATAGCCATTGCCATTGCTAACCAACCCCGTTTACTGATTGCCGATGAACCAACTAATGCGATGGAGCCGGCAACACAAACACAAATATTTCGTTTACTCACCCGTTTAAATCAAAATAATAATATGACTATTTTATTAATTAGCCATGATTTGCAGTGGATGAGTAAATTAGCCAGTAAAATTACGGTCATGTATTGTGGTCAGACAGTGGAAACCGCCATACCTGAAGAACTATTGGTTACCCCCTATCATCCTTATACACAAGCCCTTATCCGCTCTATTCCTGATTTTACTAACTCTTTGCCTCATAAAAGCCGTTTAAATACGCTACCCGGTGCGATCCCCTCTTTAGAGCACCTACCTGTTGGGTGCCGTTTAGGCCCTCGTTGTCCTTATGCACAACGTCAATGTATTGAAGCACCTCGATTACGTGCATTTAAAAATCATGCGGTGGCTTGTCATTTCCCATTAAATGTGGAGACGACAGATGTTCGATAAATTACTTGAAGTCAAAAACTTATCAAAAACATTTCGTTACCGTACAGGATTATTCCATCGCCAGCAGTTGAAAGCGGTAAAACCGGTGAGTTTCACTCTTGAACCGAAGCAAACACTGGCGATTATTGGCGCTAATGGTTCAGGTAAATCAACATTAGCTAGAATGTTATCCGGCGTTACAGAGCCAACGGGTGGTGATATTTTTATAAACGGTCATCAATTAAGTTTTGGCGATTACTCTTATCGTAGTCAACGCATTCGGATGATATTTCAAGATCCCACAAACTCACTCAATCCACGTCAGCGTATTGGGCAAACATTAGATTTACCATTACGACTTAATACCGAACTTAGTGGCATAGAGCGAGAAAAACGCATTTATCAAACTTTGCGGCAAGTGGGACTATTACCAGAACATGCTAATTACTATCCACATATGTTTGCCTCAGGACAACGCCAGCGGATCGCCTTAGCTCGTGCTCTTATTTTACAGCCACAGGTGATTATAGCGGATGAAGCTATTGCCTCTTTAGATATGTCTTTACGTTCACAAATTATTAATTTGATGTTAGAGCTACAAGAGACACATGAAATTGCCTATATCTATGTGACACAAAATTTAGGAATGACTAAGCATATTAGTGATAAAGTCATGGTGATGGATAATGGTGAAGTGGTCGAGCGTGGTAACACCGCTGAGGTATTAGCATCACCTTTACATGAAGTGACACGTCGATTAGTGGCTAGTCATTTTGGGGAAGCACTTACGGCAGAAGCTTGGCGACAAGATTTACCTTAATATTAAACAGCATTAACATCATATTAATTGTTTATTATTTCACCCTTTTCCTTCAACTCCTCGGAGGTGCAAGGGAAATTAAACAAATTTACAAATGTCGTGGTAGAATCAGCCACGATTTATTAACAATAAGCGTGATAACCTAACAGATAAATAAAATTCTGCATGATGTTATTATCGCAATTTACGAACAAACAAGGATACAGCTATGGGCTTTATGACCGGCAAACGCATTCTGATTACTGGTGTTGCGAGCAAATTATCAATTGCTTATGGTATTGCCAAAGCCATGCATGATCAAGGCGCTGAACTGGCTTTTACTTATCAGAATGAAAAACTCAAACCTCGCGTTGAAGAGTTTGCAGCCTCATTAAATTCTAACATCGTATTAGAGTGTGATGTGTCAAAAGATGAAAGCATTGACGCAATGTATGCAGAGCTAGCAAAAGTTTGGCCTAAATATGATGGTTTTGTTCACTCTATCGGTTTCGCACCTGCTGACCAATTAGATGGCGACTATGTTAACGCTGTCACTCGTGAAGGCTTTAAAATTGCCCATGACATCAGTGCATATAGCTTTGTTGCAATGGCAAAAGCAAGCCGTGCAATGTTAAATCCAAACTCTGCATTATTAACGCTGACTTACCTCGGTGCTGAGCGTGCAATTCCTAACTATAATGTTATGGGGTTAGCTAAAGCTTCTCTAGAAGCAAACGTACGTTATATGGCAAATGCTATGGGTCCTGAAGGTATTCGTGTTAACGGTATCTCTGCAGGTCCAATTCGTACCTTAGCAGCATCTGGTATCAAAGATTTCCGTAAAATGTTAAGCCATTGCGAATCTGTCACCCCTTTACGTCGCACAGTCACTACTGAAGATGTGGGTAATACTGCAGCTTTCTTATGCTCTGACTTATCTGGCGGGATCACCGGTGAAATCATTCACGTAGACGGTGGTTTTAGCATTGCAGCAATGAATGAATTAGAGTTGAAATAATTTCCCTTTATTTCATTACATTCTTTCTGAAAACCTCGAAATTCTTCGAGGTTTTCTTTTTTCATGAATAAGTTGTACTGTTCACAGATTTACAAAAGCCTATTTTATTTGCCAGATTTGCGTTTGCTAAATTCTTATAACGCCTTATTATCTAATGTTAGTGAGGATATTTCTTATCTTCACGGGTATCACCACTCATTGATAGGGAGTTATTTAAGATGAAATTGTACTACACGCCGGGTAGTTGCTCGCTTTCTCCTCATATCGTTCTACGTGAAACGGGTCTCGACTTTTCTATTGAGCGCATTGATTTACGCACCAAAAAAACAGAGTCAGGGAAAGATTTTCTTGCCATCAACCCTAAAGGGCAAGTTCCGGTTCTTCAATTAGATAATGGTGATATTTTAACGGAGGGTGTTGCTATTGTGCAGTATCTTGCCGATCTGAAGCCAGATAGAAATCTTATTGCCCCACCAAAAGCATTAGAACGTTATCATCAAATTGAGTGGCTAAACTTTCTTGCCAGTGAAGTTCATAAAGGCTACAGCCCTCTATTTTCATCTGATACGCCTGAAAGTTATCTCCCTGTGGTAAAAAACAAACTAAAAAGTAAATTTGTTTATATTAATGATGTACTAAGCAAACAAAAATGTGTTTGTGGTGATCACTTTACTGTGGCGGATGCGTATCTGTTTACGTTAAGTCAATGGGCACCTCATGTGGCGCTAGATTTAACCGACTTAAGCCATTTACAAGACTATCTAGCACGTATTGCACAACGTCCTAATGTGCATAGTGCACTAGTCACGGAAGGATTAATAAAAGAGTAAGATTGCTATAAAGGCGAGTCTCATTAATAAACATAAAAAGCGGAAATTAATGACTTCCGCTTTATATTAACAATATGATTAATCTAACTGCGTTGCACAGAAGTTATGGGTTGGGTGCACCATTTGATCTTGAGCGGCGACGAGTTGTAACTCGTACTCATTCATCTCTTTAGTTTTTAACATCACTTCATAAACAGCAGCAGCAACATGCTCTAATGCCGTTTTTAGCTCAACACCTTTTAGTAAATCCACCAGCATTAAACCACTGGTTAGATCCCCGACACCAACAGGCTGACGTTCACCAAAATCAACCAGCGGTCGGCTCACATGCCAACTGTGATCTGCAGTCACCAGTAACATTTCAAAGCGATCATGACGAAAGCCTGCTCGTGATAAATGTTTTACTAATACAATTTTAGGCCCTTGCTGGCATAATTGACGGGCCGCTTTTACACATTGGTCAACATTATGCAGCGTTGCTCCACCAGCTAATGTTTCAAGTTCTAATAAGTTGGGTGCAATAATATCACTGATGGGCAAGGCATCTTCACAAAGTACGCCAGAAACTTCTGGAGGCACAATACAACCTTTTTCAGGATGTCCCATAACCGGATCACAAAAGTACCATGCGTTAGGATTAGCTTGTTTGACTTTTTTTACAATATCAACAATGCGTCGGCCTTGCTCTGCCGAGCCAAGATAACCACTTAATACCGCATCACACTGTGCTAATTTACCAATAGCAGCGATACCATCAACGATCTCAGTGATATGCTCTGCCGACATCACACAACCCGTCCATTTTTCTGGATATTGTGTGTGGTTGGAAAATTGAACCGTATTTAAAGGCCAAACATTTACCCCCATACGGCGCATTGGAAATTCAGCAGCGCTATTACCTGCGTGACCAAAAACTACATGAGATTGAATAGAGAGTATATTTTTCATGACATAAACCGATTATTGTGAATACACACAACACCCAAGCTTTATTATCATAGGCGAGGTATACACATTTATTTATTGTTATCAAAAAAGGGCAACCTACTGTTGCCCTTTTGTTGTCAATTATTTCCAGATAACAAGGCAGTAATGTTTTTTACCGCGACGTAAAATGGAATAATGACCAAATAAGAAATCTTTTTCTTCAAAGACGTATTCAGGATTATCCTGTTTTTCGCCATTAATAGATACTGCGTTAGAGCCAATCATTGTACGAGCTTGACCACGAGAAGGAACTAATTCTGCATTGACCAGTGCTTGTTGTAAATCATTGCCTTTTTCTAACTCAATAGTTGGCATACCATCTTGCGCTAATTGTTCAAGATCAGCTTGCGTTAAATCTGCAATAGCTCCTGAAAATAGGCTATCGGTAATACGTTTAGCGGCAGTTAAACCTTCTTCACCATGAACTAAACGTATAACTTGTTCTGCTAACACACGTTGGGCGCGAGGTGCTTGACCGCTGTTTTTATCTTCCTCTTCCAGTGCATTAATCTCCTCAATGCTCATAAAAGTGAAGAATTTTAAGAAGCGATACACATCCGCATCCGCGGTATTGATCCAGAATTGGTAGAATTTATATGGGCTCGTTTTCTTCGGATCTAACCAAACAGCACCACCTTCTGTTTTACCAAATTTAGTACCATCAGATTTGGTAATTAAAGGTACTGTCATACCAAATACTTGTTTTTGGTTGAAACGGCGAGTTAGATCAATACCCGAAGTAATGTTACCCCACTGATCTGAGCCACCAATTTGTAACTCGACACCGAGGTTTTTGTTTAATGACGCAAAGTCATAAGCTTGTAACAGATTATAAGCGAATTCAGTAAAAGAGATCCCCACATCGTCACGGTTTAAACGCTGTTTAACCGCTTCTTTGTTGATCATTTGGTTCACAGAGAAGTGTTTACCGATATCACGCAGGAAGGTTAGCACATCCATTTGACCAAACCAGTCATAGTTGTTTGCTAATTCCGCACTGTTTTCACCACGGTCGAAATCTAAGAAAGGTGACACTTGTTTACGAATTTTTTCTACCCACTCGTGAACAGTATCTTGGGTATTCAGTTTGCGCTCGGTGGCTTTAAAACTAGGATCACCAATAAGACCCGTTGCACCACCCACCAACGCCACAGGCTTATGCCCGGCTAGTTGGAATCGTTTTAAACACAGCAAAGGAACCAAATGCCCCAAGTGCAGGCTATCAGCGGTAGGATCGAAGCCACAATAGAGAGCGATAGGACCTTGCTCCAAACGCTCCACTAAAGCTGCCTCATCCGTGACCTGAGCGATAAGCCCACGCTCCTGCAATTGTGTGATTAGGTTCTTGCTAGACATCAATGACTCCATCGGTTTATTGTTTTTTGTCTATTTAAAATATAAGTGAAACACAAGTGGTATAGCATAAAGCGCCACTACATTAAGTACCAGTAGAAAAAGCCTTTTTGATACAAATTTATTAGCCCAATTAAGGTGCTAAACGTTCAATAGACCATCCTTCTGGTGATTTTTGGTATATAAAGCGATCGTGTAGACGATTTTCTCTACCTTGCCAAAATTCAACAGAGTCAAAAGTGACTCGATATCCTCCCCAGAAACTGGGTAGAGGTACTTCTCCATGTTGAAATTTTTGTTTTAACTCCAAAAACTTACTTTCAAGCACCCCACGGGCAGAAATGCGAGAAGATTGTTTTGATGCCCAAGCTGCTATTTGGCTATCTTTAGGACGGCTATGGAAATATTTTACGACTTCAAATGCTGAAAGTTTCTCAGCTTTCCCTAAAAAACAGACTTGTCGCTCTAAAGGATACCAAGGGAAGAGTAAACTGACTCTTTGGTTATGTTCTAAATGACTCGCTTTACGGCTACCTAAGTTGGTATAAAAAACTAAACCTTTTTCATCAAAGTGCTTTAACAGCACAATACGTTGATAAGGTTGTCCATTTTCATCAACGGTTGCCACACACATGGCAGTAGGATCACTTAAGCGAGCTTCACAAGCTTGCTTAAGCCATTTTTCAAATAAAACTAATGGCTGTTCGGTTAATTCATGACGGCGTAATCCACCTTTCATATATTCACGTCGAAGATCAGCAACATCAATAAAATCCAGATCTGTCATTTTTCACTCTCTCTTTTGAGATACTGTGCTCAGCATATCACGCTTATCGAGGATTTGTAGGATAAATCGCCCCTAAAATTGTTTCTCGTGATGCCCCTGTAACAGAAGGTAAATTGCCGGGTTCATTTGCCATTGTTCGTGCGGCCAACCACGCAAAAGCTAATGCTTCCATATCATCGCCACTAAGACCATATTTGTCCGTTAACGAGACTTCTGTACCCGGTAATAAACTAGCAAGACGATGCATAATTTGACCGTTTTTTGCCCCACCACCACACACCAATAAACGCTCACATCCACCATTGAGTTGTACTTGCTGTGCAATACTGATAGCGGTTAGCTCTACTAAAGTTGCCTGTACATCCTCTGGAAATACATTGGGTACTTTAGCCAAATGATAATGTAACCATTGGGTATTAAAATATTCTCGTCCAGTACTTTTTGGCGCTGAACGAGAAAAATAGGGATCTGCCAGCATTTCCTGTAATAATTGGGTATTCACATTTCCAGTTGCTGCCCATTGCCCATTATCATCATAAGCTGTCTGATTATGAACCCAGTTCCAACTGTCTAACAGCATATTGCCAGGGCCTGTGTCATATCCTTTCACTGCAACGCCAGGTAATAGCAACGAAATATTGGCAATACCACCAATATTTAACACAATGCGTTTTTCTGTAGGATGGCCTAATACTGCAAGATGAAATGCAGGAACCAATGGTGCACCTTGCCCACCATATGCCATATCACGACGACGAAAATCCCCGACAGTGGTTATTCCTGTCAAGGCAGCCACTCTATTGTTATCACCAATTTGCATGGTAAACGGGATATCACTTTCTGGCTCATGCCAAATTGTTTGACCATGACATCCTATCGCCGTGATATCAGCAGCACTTAATCGCGCTTTCGCTAATAATTCCATAATAGCTTTTGCATAGAGTTCACCCAGTTGCGCATCTAATAAGCCTAACTCATGCAACGTCACAGGTTGGCCTTGGCAAACGGCTAAAATGCGTTGACGCAAGGTTTGAGGATAAGGTAAAAAATGGTTGACTTGTTGAGCAACCAGTTTATTACTAATGGCGGCCAACACCACATCAACACCATCTAAACTTGTACCAGACATCACACCAATGTATCGCCCTGCTTTCATGTCCTTTTCCTTATAATCAAGATGATGCAACTTTTTAACATATAATGTTATATTCTTTTTTTCGGAAATCTCTTCAGTGTTTACTTGCGCTCTTTACTATATAGTAAGAGGTATACGATTAAAATCAGTGTCGACATATGCAAAAAATAAGCTATAACTGATATTAAATTAAATTGATATAATCTGAAAAATTATTATCAGATTTCCATTAGGAGTAATTATGTTTAAGCATTTACTTGTTGGTCTTTTTGCTGTGACAACGCTGGCTGGTTGTGTAAATACAAGCTCTTTATCAGGTGATACTTATACAGCAAGTCAAGCTAAACAAGCACAAAACGTAACTTATGGCACCATTGTTTCAGTACGTGCAGTAAACATTCAAGCCGGTAGTGATGAAAATGTTCTTGGTGCTATCGGTGGTGCCGTATTAGGTGGTTTATTAGGTAATACAATTGGTGGTGGTACAGGCCGTAACCTAGCAACCGCAGCGGGTGCTATTGCTGGTGGTATGGCTGGACAACAAGCACAAGGTGCTTTAAACACAACCAAGGGTGTGCAATTGGAAGTACGTTTAGATAGCGGTAAAACTGTGGTTGTCGTACAAAAAGCAGACAATACTGCCTATAGACAAGGTCAACGTGTTGCTGTGATTGGTAACGGCAATAATCTCACCGTTTCTCCACGCTAAGTTTATTTACTTGAGATGTGTGATAAGCAAAACAGGCAACCATTCTAGTTGCCTGTTTTATTAATAGAAATTATTTTACTTATAATAACCAGTTTTATAACTTATTAATTAATTCAAACATTGCATTATCTATCTTTAATTAATGATAAAAATCACTCGTCTTTTATCATCAATTATTAATTGATAACGCTTTTATTATAAGATCAACAATAGACTTCATAGATAAAATCATCTTATCTACCCTCTAGTAGAACTATAATAAATCCTTTGAAATTAAATAATAAATAGAATTATTACAAATAAAACCATTAGAAATAAAATTGCTGTAAATTAGCCCAATTTAATTAGTCATGTAATCTAATTATATTTTTCTCTAGCTTTTTAATAAGATAAATCAAGTTGTCTATTTCTTCCTTCTTTATACCACTTAATATTTCTTGACGTGTCTTCTCAATAACTGCATAAACTTCTGAAATAAAAGGTTCTGATTCTTTTGTTAACGTTATACGCTTTGCTCTGCGATCACTTGAACAAGTATGTCTACAAATCAGTTTTTTTTCTTCTAACTGATCGAGAGTTCTCACTAATGATGGTTGTTCAATACCAATTGCTTTAGCCAACTGGATTTGAGATTGTTCTGGAGGCAGTTGACTAATATTATACAACGTTACCCAATGAGTTTGAGTCAATTTTAATGGCTTGAGTCGGTGATCAATTAAGGCACGCCATAATCGAACTAAACGCGCTAAATCAGCTCCTAATGTTGATTCCACTTATCCCTCCTTAAATTCGCTTTTCTTTCAGCTTTTACAAAGTTTAGATATGTTCTTTAAAAACACTATTTTGTAAATTACATTATTTATTGATTGATGAGCCGACCTCTTTATCTTATTTTTATAATATTAGAATCCTATTTATTAGATAGGAAATTATTTTTAAGATCCAATTATGTATATTTATCGCCACGAATGAATCTCTATAAAGAAT
>NZ_CAWPAV010000023.1:0-2736 GCF_963885725.1 Proteus sp. G4380 | reverse complement strand
TTATTTTAATAAAAAGATCACGTTCTTTATTTTTAATATTACTATTCCAAATTACACCAATTTTCCATTGTGTGTATAACCCAGATAGAGGTAACAATGTGACTCTTTGTTTATCACAAATTAATTGCGCGCTTTTAGGCACTAATGCTATCCCTAATCCAGCCGCGACTAGCGCTAATTGGGTCTGAATATCTTGAGATTGCTGTAATAAACGCGGTGCTAGTTTATGCTGTTGTAAAAAAGCATGTATCTGCTGATACAGTTTTTTCCCTTTTTCTGGAGCAAGTAAAATAAGCCCTAATGAGTCGAAATAATGTAATGGGTTATAATCTGCCTCCAACACCGTAATATGTTGTGTTGCAATAGCTAACATCAGTTGCTCTTGTGTCAACGCTATCCCTTGTAAAGGGGGCATAACGGGTAAACGAGAAAAAGCCACATCAAGTTCACCCATTAATAATTTTTCTTCCATTTTATGAGAAGACATATCATCAATATTGACGCTAATATTTGGCTCAATTTGATTAAATCTCGCCAATAGTGAAGTAATAAAACTTAATGATGACAGACCGAATCCCGCATAAAGTGAGACTTTTTGTGGCTCAACTAATTGACGAGCTTGTTTTTCTAAAATATGGGATTCCCGTAATACCACTTGAGCTTGATTGAGTAAATATTGTCCTTCTTGCGTGAGCTTTGCACCATGGCGACCACGCTCAAACAACACGATATCCAGTTGTGATTCCAACGTTTTAATCTGTTTAGTTAATGCAGGTTGGCTAATACAAAGCTGTTTGGAAGCTTCACCAAAGTGCCCTGTATCAGCTAACACCACAAAAGCATTTAATAAACGTGTATCCATTATTTATCATCAAACCTATATTAGTTTCTTTTATTATTCTAACATAAAATAAATTAGTAAAATTAATATTAGGTGTTAATCTTTTGTCTGATAAATAATTATGCTCTTTTTATAATTATCTCTATTAGTCCTTGTTACCAAAACGAACGGAAATCGGATCTTGTTCATTACCTTGTCGAGTGGTGAGGATCTGATATAGCTCTGGTCTTCTGCCCGTTAACCAGCGTCTCCCTGTTGATTCAGGCAAAAGCGTTAAATCAATATCCGTGACGACTATATCGTCTTCTATCGCACAGCTTTCTTTTACAATACGTCCATAAGGATCGATAACCATCGCATTACCCGTTCTCACCTCTTCTTCATCACGCCCAACCCCATTACTGAAGATGATAAACATACCATTATCGTGAGCTCTAGCAGGTAACCAGCGCATTAGCCATCCTTTGCCATGTTCACCTTGAAAAGCAGCTTGTAACGCTTGTGGATCTTGCTGACGATTTTCCCACAACGCCATTGGAATAGGTTTCATGCTGTGTGGACTACGAGAGTGGGTTCCGCCAGTTTGATGAGGAGCCAATAAAATATCTGCCCCTAATAACGCCGTCGCCCGTGCGTTCTCAACTAAATTATTATCCCAGCAAATTAAAATACCCATTTTAATCCCCCATGGGGTATCAAATACGGTGTATTGATCTCCGCTACAAATAACCGGATGTTCAAATGTATGCAATTTACGATGTTTTTGTAATGAACCATCAGGCATACAAACAACCCAAGTATTATACAAATTATTATTGTTATCCCGTTCAATTAATCCAACACCAATAGCCATTGCATACTGTTGTGCTTTTTGTTTAATGGATTTTAATGATGCGCTATCAGCCAGTTTTTCACTTAATGCATAAACCTGTTGCGCCGGTAATTTAGGGACATGCCAGTATCCCGTGATACACATTTCAGGAAATACTAGAAGATTCACTTTTTCACTGGCAGCCATCTCAATAAACTGATGCATTTTGGCTAAATTATAATCTTTATCATTAGCCTTATGTTGTAGTTGTACGCTTGCAACACGTAATGTCGTTAATGGGTTCATAAACGGTTACCTCTACACTGTCTTATTTATCACCTTTTCACCTTTATTATCTAAACGTTTTTTTTGTCCAAAATATAATCAATTATTTTCTGTTTTTAATAACCTTTTGGAATGGAAAGGGATAAGCATCAGAAATGGCACGCTGTTATAGCGTTATTTTACGGAATAACACCCTAGTTTTCTGGCATCATAATAGTAATAAAAAGGAGTATTTATGTTGGCTAGAGCCTTGTTTATCCCTCTTTCATTCCCTTTACTCGCCTTATCTTGCTATTGTTGGGCAGGAAATGGTCTGGTGGATAGAACATGGACAGCTTCAGGAATGGATAGCTATAGTTATCGCCAAGCGCTAAGGCAACCAACGGTTGGCTCACGTTATACTCTTTTTAATATTACACCCGATATGCCAACGCCAGGTGGCACGAGTCCTGTTGGTACTAAAGGAATTCGCTATATTGCGATGAAATATGGCCCTTATGGGCAACCTGAACACTATAAAACCTACCAAGTGATGTTCTCTCACTATTCCACCACCACCACACGTAAAGTTCGTTATTTAGGTGAGTTATATACCGTTGTCGGTGATATTTATTTAATCGATCCTGCTGCTACCACCAATGAATGGCAACGCGGTCGTAGCCAAATAGTTGAAGAGTATTATGAGATTTTAGATACACATGGAAATAGGACAGGCAAAGGATTGCGTTTTAACCGCTGGGATAGACCTATAAATATAACAAATTGGTCTACATATTAATATATATTTAATTTCTCATCT